>JAYTAT010000903.1:0-2781 GCA_043737315.1 Archangium sp. | reverse complement strand
GCGCTGACTCCGACTTCATCGGCTTTCGCACCACGGTGAGCACCACGCCCGATCAGATCGCGGTCGCGCCCGGCACCTTGATGAAGGAGTGGACTGAGAACGGTCGCCGTTTCTTCCGCTACGAGATGAACCAGCCCATCTTGAACTTCTTCTCGGTGCTCTCTGGCCGGTACGTCGTGAGAGAGGACGTGTGGAACGACGTCAAGCTGCAGGTCTTCTACGAGGCGAAACACCCGTACAACATCGACCGCATGATGCAGGGCATGAAGGACGCGCTGGCGTACTGCTCCGAGAACTTCGGGCCGTATCAGCACCAGCAGGCGCGCATCCTCGAGTTTCCCCGCTACCAGACCTTCGCTCAGAGCTTTCCCAACACCATTCCGTACTCGGAGGGACTCGGCTTCATCGCGCGGGTACGAGAGGGCAACGCGGAGGATCTCGACTACCCGTACTACGTGACCGCGCATGAGATCGCGCACCAGTGGTGGGCGCATCAGGTGGTCGGCGGTGACGTGCAGGGCGCGACGGTCACCAGCGAGTCGATGGCGCAGTACTCGGCGTTGATGGTGATGAAGAAGAAGTTCGGCCCGGAAAAGATGCGCCGCTTCCTCAAGTTCGAGCTCGACCGCTATTTGATCGGCCGTGTGACGGAGCGCAAGAAGGAGCTGCCGCTCTCACGCGTGGAGAACCAGCAGTACATCCACTATCAAAAGGGCAGTCTGGTCATGTACTGGCTGCAGGATCTCGTCGGTGAAGAGACCATCAACCGCGGCCTCAAGAAGTACGTCGCGGCGGTGAAGTTCAAAGGGCCGCCGTACACCAACAGCACGCAGCTCATCTCGTTCCTGCGCGCAGAGATTCCCGCGGAGCACCATGGCGTGCTCGAGGATCTCTTCGAGACCATCACCATCTACGACAACCGCGCGGTGTCAGCGTCGATGAAGCAGAGCGCGGCGGGCGCCTGGGACGTCAGCGTGAAAGTGAAGGCGGTGAAGTACCGCAGCGACGACAAAGGGAATCAGACCGAACTCGAGTTCAACGATTGGATGGAACTCGGCGCCATCGACGACGACGGCAATGCGCTCTTCCTCGAGAAGAAGCGGGTTTCCAGAGGCGAGTCTGAGTTCACCTTCACCGTGCCCACCAAACCGGCGCGGGTGGGCATCGATCCGCTCAACAAGTTGATCGACCGCACCAGTGACGACAACACCACCGCGCCAAGCGTCAACTGAAATTACCCTCGCCCTGCGAAGCGGCGGCGCGTCTTCCACCGCCCCGCCGAGCCAGAAGTGGTGCGGGTGGGCGTTACCGGCTCGAAAAAACCTGAACGAAGAGCGTCGGCCCGCCCTGGCCGAGTAGGCTTTGCGACCTGTGCGACGCGCGCTCGTTCTGTCTGACATGCATCTGGGCACCGGTCATCGACGCGGCCGGGTGAACATCTACGACGACTTCAAGGAAGACGAACGGCTCGCCCAGCTGCTCGAGAAGTACGAGGGCTCGCACCTGGTGCTCAACGGCGACATCTTCGATCTGCTGAAGGTGCCGGTGATGGGGCAGTTCCCCGATGAGATCTCCGAGCGCCTCGCGGGCATCAAGCTCTACAAGTGTCTGAAGGGTCACCCGCGGGTGATCGAAGCGCTCACCCGCTTCCTGAAGAACGAAGAGAGCCAGCTCACCTACCTGCCCGGCAACCACGACATGGAGATGCTCTTCCCCGGCCCGCAGGCGCTCTTCACGAAGTTCGTCACCGGGCAGGAGAGCCACCCCCGCGTTCGGTTCATCAGCGACAAGGCGCTCTTCGAGCTCGACGGCGTGCAGTTTCACCATGGCCACCAGTTCGAGGCGATGCACGCCTTCGACTGGGGTCAGCTCACGCTGCGCCGCGCGAACAAAGACCCGGTGCTCAACCTGCCCTGGGGCAGCCTGTTCATTCTGCGCGTGCTCAACCCGCTCATCCGCGAGCGGCCGTGGGTCGACAAGGTGCACCCGTTCTGGCCGATGCTCGCGGGCGGCATGATCGTCGACACCCGCTTCACCTCACGCATCATCGCCGACACCGCGAAGGCGCTGGTGGCTGCGCGCTTCAACCCCGTCTGGTGGAAGAAGCGGCCGTTCGTGAAGCTCACCCAGTTTCTGGGCAACGACATCGCCTTCTTCGAGAAGCTCGATCGGTATGCTCAGCGGATCTTCAAGCAGTCGAATCACGTGAAGGCGGTGTTCATGGGCCACACGCACGTGCCGATGCTTCGCACGTGGCGCGTCGCGGGCAGCATGCGCACCTACGTGAACACCGGCACGTGGATGCCGATGGTCGATCTCGGTCTTGGCCGGCTGGGGCAGCACCTCGAGATCCACTACGGCCTGGTCGAGTGGCACGAAGACGGCCCACGTGCCGCCTTGCATCGCTGGCACGGCACCCGGCCCGAGAGCGAAGAAGTCATCGCCTGAAACTCTCGCCCGCGCGGGTTCATCCTCGCGCCAGGGGGTAGGCACCATGGCTCGGGTTCTCGTTGCACTCATCGTCGGGGCCGCCCTTGGAGCAACGGTGTTTCTGTTTCTTCGGCAGGAGGAGCCGCCGTCTGCTGCGTCGTTGAAAATGCAGGCGGTCGAGCCGGTTGAGGTCCGCTCGCGTCACGCGGCCTCGCGCACCTTCGTGTCCGTCACGCATCCCGGCCTTTTGGTGACGGTCACGCGCAGTGGAGCGCCCGAGACACAGGCGCGCGTCGAGCTCAGCCGCGCGGTTCGGTCGATGATCACCACCAAGATCGTGTGGGAACCGGC
>JAYTAT010000902.1:0-2787 GCA_043737315.1 Archangium sp. | reverse complement strand
CCACGGCCTTGAGGCCGGCGCGCCACGATTCCATGTAGGCCATCTCGATGTCTTCGACGGTGCACTCGTGGGGCAGGTTGACCGTCTTGGAGATCGCACCCGAGAGGAAAGGCTGCGCTGCGCCCATCATCTTGATGTGGCCCATGTACTGGATCGAGCGGTGGCCCTTGGCCGGCTTGAAGGCGCAGTCGAACACGTCGAGGTGCTCGTCTCTGAGGCCCGGTGCTCCCTCGATGGTGTCGTTCTTGTCGAGGTAGCTGATGATCGCCTCGATCTCGGTGCTGCGGTAACCGAGCTTCTGGAGCGCGAACGGTACGGTCTGGTTCACGATCTTCAGCATGCCGCCGCCGACCAGCTTCTTGTACTTGATGAGCGCGATGTCGGGCTCGATGCCCGTGGTGTCGCAATCCATCATGAAGCCGATGGTGCCCGTGGGAGCGAGCACGGTGACCTGTGCATTGCGGTACCCGAACTGCTCGCCGAGCTGCAGCGCCTCGTCCCAGACCTGCTTCTGGGCTTCGAAGAGCTTGGGCTCACCCGTGACGGGCAGTTGGTAAGCAGCCTTGCGGTGCTTGCGGATGACGCCGAGCATCGGCTCCTGGTTGAGGCCGTAGCCGGCGAACGTGCCCAGGTGCTCTGCCATGCGCGCCGACATCGCGTACGCCCGGCCGCCCATCAACGAGGTGACGGCGCCCGCGTAGCAGCGGCCCGCGTCAGAGTCGTAGGCCAGACCCGAGGCCATCAGCAGCGCGCCCAGGTTTGCGTAGCCCAGCCCGAGCGGGCGGAAGTCGAACGAGTTCCGGGTGATGCGCTCGGTGGGGTAGCGGCTGAAGCCGACCACGATCTCCTGGCCCAGCAG
Source organism: Archangium sp. (assembly GCA_043737315.1). Lineage (GTDB taxonomy): Bacteria > Myxococcota > Myxococcia > Myxococcales > Myxococcaceae > Archangium_A. The sequence goes on along the minus strand of JAYTAT010000902.1, from coordinate 1,928 downwards.
GGTGACGTCGACCGCGTGCTTGAAGGCTTCGGTGTCGAAGTCGCCGTCGATGGTGCGAAAGTGCATCAGGTTCAACGAGGCCAGGTTGCAGGCCGTGTCGTCGAGGAACATGTACTCGGAGCACGGGTTGCTGGCGTTGATGCGCGCCGTATTCGGAGAGGTGTGCCAGGCGTTGATGTTGGTGTCGAACTGCAGGCCCGGGTCACCACACTGCCAGGCGGCCTGGGAGATCTCGCGGAAGATGTCGCGTGCCTTGAAGGTGTCGACGATGCCGCCGCCGACGACCGCCTTGGTCGAGTACGACCGATCTTCCTGTACCGATTTCATGAACTCGTCGGTGACGCGCACCGAGTTGTTCGAGTTCTGAAAGAAGACCGAGGAATACGCCTCGCCGTTGAACGACGGGTCGTAGCCGGCGTCGATCAGCACGTGGGCCTTCTTCTCTTCGCCCACCTTGCACTTGATGAACTCGAGGATGTCGGGGTGCTCGGCGTTGAGGATCACCATCTTGGCCGCGCGGCGCGTCTTGCCGCCCGACTTGATGACGCCTGCGAACGCGTCGAAGCCCTTCATGAAGCTCACCGGGCCCGAAGCCGTGCCGCCGCCCTTGAGCACTTCACGCGACGAACGGATGGGGGACAGGTTGGAGCCGGTGCCCGAGCCGTACTTGAAGAGCATGCCTTCGGTCTTCGCCAGGCCGAGGATCGAATCCATCGAGTCTTCGACGGAGTTGATGAAGCAGGCCGAGCACTGGGGGTGCTCTTCCACGCCCACGTTGAACCAGACGGGGGAGTTGAAGGCGACCTTCTGGCGCAGCAGCAGGTGGGTCAGCTCGGCGTGGAAGGCGTTCTTCGCCTCGGTCGACGAGAAGTAGCCGCCCTGTTCACCCCAGCGGGTGATGGTGTTGACGACGCGGCCGACCAGCTGGCGCACCGAACTCTCGCGCTCAGGGGTGCCGGGCTGCCCGCGGAAGTACTTCGAGGCCACCACGTTCGTGGCGAGCATCGACCACGACTTGGGCACTTCGATGTTCTTCTGCTCGAAGACGACCTTGCCGTCTTCCCCGGTGATCGACGCAGAGCGGAGCTCCCAGGCGATCTCATCCGCCGGATCGACTCCCGGTGTCGTGAAGTAGCGGGGCACATCCAGCCCCTGTGCCTTTCCGTTGCGCGGCACGGCCCGCGCATCGACCGGAATCACGCCCGCCACCACGTTCTTTGGAGCCAGCTCCTTTTCCATCGTCATTCCCCATTCGTAACAACTGCGTGTGACATCGTTGACTGGTTGACTGCCGGTGTGACTGCCTGTCTGTGCGAAAGGCAAAAGGGTGGCGTCCCCTCGGGAAAGGCTCCCTGGGGGCGCGAAAGTCGCGAAAGGTGGGATGTTTCGTGAACCGGAGCCCCTCCAGCTCCGTTCCCTCACCGCTTTTGGGCAGCTCGGGGGGCCGACTTATGCCCGTCTGTTTGGTCACCTGTCAAGCATCGCGGCACAAGATGTAGTGTCAAATTTTCTTCCTATACCCAAGGCTTAGGGGTGCGACGCACCTGTAGCACCCGCCCGAATTCCGGCTTGAGGCGGCAAATCGGGGCTGGGCGCCGCATCAAGCCGACAGGTGCGACCTTTCAGGCATGAGCCGGGCTCATTCAGACGGTCATCACCCCCACTCCTTTTCATGTTCCGCCCTCCGAACGGGTGAGCTTGTTTGCTGATAGTACGTGTTGGAAGGTGATCAGCTTTCCCTCGGAGCCTCTCAGCGGGGAAGCGGCAGATCGGCACCGATCGCGTTTTGCGCGGGCGCGTACCGTCAGGCAACTCCTCCCCAGCGGGGGTGGCAAAACCGCGTCGACGGAACGAGCGTGCTATTTCTCGCGCCCATGCCGCCTCCGTACACGCGCCACCTCTTCATCTGCACCAACCGCCGCCCCGAC
>JAYTAT010000901.1:0-6933 GCA_043737315.1 Archangium sp. | reverse complement strand
GCGTGAAGGTGAGCTGCCCCGCCGTTCTTCCGGAGCCCAGGCCGCCAAACGCCGCGCCATCGAAGCCGCCCGTGCGCTCGCCGTGGAAGACGAAGGCTTCGCACGGGCCGTCTCGCCGCTCTTCCTCGAGTTCTCCGGGAGCATCGCGCGCGGTGAGTGGCAGGCGTGCCTCGCCGCGCTCACCAGTCTCAAGGTCGCTCATCCACACCTCGATGTCGGTCTTCACCTGAAGGGGGGCTGAGCCGTGGCCACCTACACAATCGGACACCTCGAGCAGGTCCGCGCGCTCGCTGCGAGCGGCCGTCTTCTCGCCATCGGCGGCACGCGAGCAGAAGCCTCGTCGGCCGTCACGCTCTTCGATGCAGGCACCCGCAAGGTCACGCGCACGCTGACGATCCCCACGCACACCGCAGCGCTCGCTTTCTTCGGCAAGCAGCTGGTGATCGGCGGGGTCGACGGTCAGCTCCACCGCTTCGATTCGGTCTCGGGTGAATCGGCCGGGGCGACACTCGCGCATCCGGGCGGCGTCACGGCGCTCAGCACGACGGTCACGCTGCTGGCGAGCACGGGCGTCGACGGGAAGGTGCTCATCTGGGCTGACGGCGCGAAGAAGTACGAGTTCCTCGCACCGGGGCCACAGCGCGCGGTGGCGATCGACCCCGCGAACAACCGGGTGGCCGCTGCAGGTGATGACGGCATCGTGCGCGTCTTCACCTTCGGCCAGAAGCAACCGCGTGAGATGGAAGGGCACCGCGGCGCGGTGACGGCGCTCGCGTTCACTCCGCGTGATGGCCGCCTGGCGTCGACCGGTGACGATGGCACGGTGCGGTTCTGGTACCTCGAAGGCGCCGTCGAATCTGAAGTGCGTGGTCAAGGCGAGACGGGTCACGCCGGTGGTGCGACTGCGTTCGCGTTCCTGCCTTCTTTGAAAGACGGCGCGAAGGACACGAGCGATCGCCTCGTCTCCACGGGTCTCGACGCGAAGATCCGCACCGTGCGGCTCGACGACAAGAAGCGCAGCAAGACCTTCGAGGCCGACGGTCTGCAGCGTGCGCTCGCGTTGGTCGAGAGCGATCCGCGCAAGGCGTCGATCGAGATCGTCACCGGCGGTGAGGGCCGCAAGCTGACGTTCCTCGAGGTGAGTGTCGAAGGGGCGCTCCCTGATTCGGCGCACCACGGCCTCGATGGTTTCACCACCTGGTCTGCGCAGCTCAAGACCGCGCAAAGAGCAGCCAAAGAAGTGCTCGCGAAGGATCTGCCGAAGATCCCCGAAGCCGAAGTGTTGCCGCTGCTCGAGGCGCTCGCAGGTGATCGCGAGAACGCCGTTCGGCTCACTTTGGCCAGGACGCTCAAGGAGAAGCCGCGCAAGGACACGCGGGCGCTCCTTCGCAGCCTGGTGAAGGACAAAGATGCGGGCGTCGCCCAGGCGGCGCTCGAGTCGCTTTCCGTCACCGAAGATCAGCCGTTTTTCGCGTATCGCGAGGGTCTGCGCGCCGCGGTGCCGTCGGTGCGAATCTCGGCGCTCAAGGCGCTCGCACCGCTTTATCCGGTGGTGCCGCTCGTTCCCGCGCTCGTCGCAGGTCTGCTCAAAGACGCGGATCCCACCGTGCGCATGTCGGCGCTCGACGCGCTGCAGGCCGTGTTTCCCCAGGGTGTCGAGGCGCTGGTCACCGGCTTTCAGAAGGGCACCGCTGATGTGCGCGCCGAGGTGCTCGTGCGCGCGTTGTTCCAGGGCAAGTTGCCGGCGCTGCAGTCGATCTCGGGCCGTGCGCTCGATGATGAGAACGTGGTGGTGCGCCAGGTCGCTTTTGTGGTGCGGGTGCTGGAGCGCCCCTCACTCGGCCTCATGCTCGAGAAGATGCTCGAGCTCCCCGAGGTGCTGCGCCGTGCCAATGGCGGCAAAGAGCCGAACCCTGAGCAGCTCGCCGCGCTGCGCGGAAAGCTGCAGCTCACCGGTCAGCCTGCCGACCTGACGCAAGACGATCTGACCCCGCTGCTCGTGGCGATGTCTGCGCGCTCGACGGACATCGCCAGCCGTGGCGCGGTGGGTCTGCTGGTCGCCTCGAACGACGTGCGCGCGGTCAGCGCCCTGTTGCAGCTCTCGCGTGAAGAGCCCGCGGCGCATCGGGTGTGGGTCGCGCAGACGCTGTCTTCTTTGTCTGACCCAAGGGCACGTCAGCGCGTCGCCTCGATGACCTACGACAATGACGCGGCGGTTCGTGCGGCCGCGGCCGATGGTCTGACCAGGAGAAAAGACGAAGCCTCGCCGCTCGAGTTCGCCGGCATTCTGCTGCGCTCGGCGTACGAAGACATGCGCAAGCGTGGGCTCACGAGGCTGGTCGCGGTGCCTCAGAAGGATCGCACCGAAGAGGCCGAGACCCTGCTGGGTCACGCGCTCGAAGACGAAGCGGGTGGGGTGCGCAGTGAAGCGTTCAAGACGCTCTGGGCATGGCACGAGAACGACGCCACCGCGGCGATCGACCGCGCGCTGCTCTGCAGGTTCGCGGATCTTCGCCTTGCAGCCGTGCGTCAGCTCGCGTTGATCGCCAGGGTTCCCAACGACGATGACCAGCCGGCGCCGAAGGGTACTCCGGCCTGGATTCTGGAGCGGCTGGAGAAAGCAGTCGTCGATCGTGACGCGGCCGTCGGCGAAGCGGCGATCACTGCGCTCGCGCGCCTGCTGGGTCAGGAGGCCGCCAAGCCCTGGCAGAGAGGTCTCGAGTCAGAGGCCGTCGCGACCCGCATTCTCGCGGCGCGTCGTGCCGCTGGCCTGGCGGGGAAAGCTGAAGCCGAGGCGCTCCGGTCGCCGTTGGTGAAGGCGCTGACTGACCTCTCGGTGCCGGTGAAGCTCGCCGCCATCGAGAGTGTCGACGCGCTGGTGAAGAACGACGTGGGCCCGCTCACCGCCGGGCTGATGGGCGACTCGCTCGACCTTCGCGTGCGTTCCGCCGAGCTGCTCGCGCTGCGGGGCGAGGAAATCATCATCGAGCCCATGCGCGGGTTCGTGCTCGACACCGACCTCAAGCTCCGTCACCTGGCTGCGTATCTCGAGCCGCTGCGCGCCCGTGCCGTCGGCGCGCTGGCCACGTTGGGCAGCCCTCGCACCGCGGGCCTCTTCGCCGACCCCCTGCTCAAGGATGAAAACCCGGCCGTGCGTGAGCAGGCCGCGCGCGGCTTGTGCAACTCGGGTCACGAGGCGTTCCTGCTCGACGCGCTCAGCCACGCTGACGTCGCGGTGCGCAGCTGGGCTGCCGAAGGTCTGGCCCGTCTGGGTGATGATCGCGGGCTCGCGGTGCTCACCGGCACGCTCAAAGATCCGCACCTGCCGATTCGCGAAGGTGCGCTGCGCGCGCTCGTCGCGCTCGGCCCTGCGGGTGACAACGCGCTCTTCCTCGGGCTCGACGACGCGGACGACTACCTGGCGGACACGTTCTTCGCGACATTGCTCGCACGTGATCTGCGCGCCGCTCGGGAAGGAAATGAGCCCGAACTGCTCACCGCTGCGCTCTCTGCCCAGCGGCCCGACGTGCGCTACGCCGCTGCGCGTGCACTCGAGCTGCGTGCCGACGTGAGCTCGTACACGGAACTTCTGCTCGCCGCGGTCAGCCCTCCGAAACCAGAGAAGGCCGGCGACATGAAGGGCTGGCCCGAAGAAGGTGAGCGCGAGCGTGCGGCCATGCAGCTGCTGCAGTTGCTGGGCGCCGACACGCCTCAGGCCCGGTACGCGGCGGGCCAGGCCCTGCTGCTGCGTCGCAAGCCGCTCGAGTTCTTTGCCGAGGTGAAGCGGGTGGTCACCATTCGGCCCGCCTCCGAGATGAGGGTGCCCGATACCAATCAGCGCGGCCGCGCGAGCACCGATGCGGTCGTTCGGAAAGACTGGCTGCGCAAGCTCTTCGCGGGGGCGTCGTCGAAGGTCGCCGGGTCTGACTCGAAGGAACTCGAAGTACGCCGGTGGATTTCGTTCGGCGCGTACGTCGGCCTGCTCAGGCTCTCGAACCCCGATGAAACGGTGCGCCGGGTGCGGCGTGACGTGGTCGACCGGATGATCGAGATGGCGAGTGCGGGCAGCCCCAAGCCTGCCTCCGTGATCCCCGCGCTCGTCCGCGCGCTCGACGATGAAGACGCGCTCGTACGCAAGAAGACGATGGCGGGCCTCTCGAAGTTGCTCGAGACGAGTCCCGACGTGGCGCTGCGGCATGCCTTGTCTTCTGCCTCGGCAGACGTCGGTCTGTTCGCGCTCACGAAGCTCAACGAGCGGGGTGAAGCGGCCCGGTCGTGGTTCATCGACGCGCTGTCTTCCATCGTGGTCGAGGTTCGGCAGCAGGCGTTCATCTTGCTCGAGCGCAGCGTGGGCCCCGGCAGCCTCGACGCGTTGATGGCTGCGCTCGCGAGCCCGCACTCTGACTTGCGCCTGGGCGTGTTGCAGAAGCTCGCCGCCAGCCAGGATGCGCGTGTGTTGCCTGCGCTGCGCAAGGCGCTGGAAAGCGATCGAGACGACGTGCGCCTGCTCGCCGCGCAGTTGCTGGCCGAACGGAAGGACGACTCGGCGGTGCCTGCGCTCGCTGCGTTCCTGACGCCCGAAGGTCCGTCACTCGCCGCCGCGCGCACCGCACTGGGTACGTGCGCGACCGATGCGGCGGCCCTCGCGCTCGCCACGCACCTGCAGGAGCTGGCGGCGATGCCCCTGGCCGCTGATCCCGCCCCGATGAGCACGCTCAAGCGCGACGCCATCGCAGCGCTCGCTTCCACCCATCGCGTGGTTGCGCTCAGTGCGTTGCTGGAACGTTTCGAAGACCCGGCCGCCGACGTGCGGCTCGCTGCGTTCAGCGGTGCGTTGTTGGTCGGCAATCATCGCCGGCCGCTCGCGAAGGGCGCTCCGTCGCGCGACTATCTGAAGGACGAGAAGCGGTATCCGCGCAACCCGGTGGCCGTGCTGCAGACCCTCCGAGCGGCCGTCAAGACGAAGGATCCGATTCTGCGCAGCTCGGCGGCCCGCGAGCTGGATGTCGGCGTCGAGCCCGAGAACGACACACTGCTCATCTCGCTGTTCGGCGATCGCGACGTTGCGACCCGCGTGCAAGCGGTGGGCAGTTACGCCCAGCGCGTCGAGAAGCACGCCGCGCCGGTCGCAGCGCTCGAGTTGGTGATCACCCAGGGCGCTCGTGAGCTGATGCTCAACGCGGCCGAGGGCCTCGCCGCGAAGCAGCACGTCGCAGCACTTCGGCCGCTGCTGCTGTTCACCCGCGCAGGCGAAGTCGAGGAGCAGGTGCGTGCGGTGCTGGCACTCGGCACCGGTGGGCAGGCCCGTGCGCTGGAGGAAATGGAACAGCTCGCGGCCGGCGGCACCGACGAGGCGCCCACCGACCCACTCGTGCGCGCTGCGGCCATCGAAGCGCTCGGCCGGCTCTCAAGGGTGCTCACCGATGTCGAGCAGAAGAAGCGGGTGGTCGAGCTGGTCGAGTCGAGCGCACTCGAGGGCAATTTTCGCATGGTGGGGGTTCGCGGCCTGCGGTGGATGGGTGACGACCGCTCGCTGGGCCGCCTGCAGCAGATCGTCGCCGCCGAAGACGATCGCGACGTGGAGGTGCGCAAAGAAGCCATTCGTTCATTGGCTGTGCTCGCCGATGCGTCGAGCGAGAAGGTTCTCACCCGCGCGTTGACCCAGTGGCAACTGGCAGACAGTGCGCTGCAGGCGCTCGAGGCGTGCTTCCCGAATGATCCGCTGCGCGTGGCGATGAACGCAGCGTCGAGCGAGCTGCCCAACATCTCTGGTCCCGCGCTGGCGTACCTGCTGGCCGAGGCCGAGCCTGCTCCGCTGCTGGAGCGCCTCGCGAACCCGCTGCTGCGTGCCGATCTGCGCGCGAAGGTGAAGTACGGCCTGGGCCGCAGGCCGTCGCTGCCGACCGACGCGCTGGTCAAGTACGCCGGGTCTGAGTTCGCGAGCGTGCGTGACGACATGGCCTGGCTGATGGCGCGCAACGCGCTGGCCGGAACCGCGCTTCCCGAAGCTGAGCAACAGCTGCGCGCGAAGAGCCTGGTGGCCTCGGCGACCCGCACGGCCACCCGCTGGGCAAAGAGCGTGGGCACCGACAAGGTTGCTGAAGAGAGCGCCTTCTTGCGGTTGTTGTGGGCGGCCACGCTGCACGGTTCACGCGAAGTGGAGGAGCTCGCGGCGAGGTCGTTGTCGGGTGGCTCTCCTGCTCCGGCCAGCGTTCGCGCTGAGTCGGCTCGCGTGCTGCAGAAGGCGGGCGCGGGCGCGGTGCCGGTGCTCACGCGTGGTGCCAGCGACATCGACGGCGGCGTGCGGCGCGCGTCTGTGTCAGCGCTCGTTCACACGAACGCCGCGCAGGCCACCGCGCTCATCGAGAGCAGCAAGCCGCTCGACTCACTCGCGTTCGACGCGGTGAAGGGTGACGCGATGATGCTCGCCACCGAGGCGGCTCGTGCGGTGATGCTGCCCAAGCTGATCGGCGCCGGCGATCCGTCGGTGCTGATGGGCCAGGCAGAAGACGGTGCCAGTGAAGCGGTTCAGCGCGCAGCGTTGATGGCGCTGGGTCGTATGGGTGGTGAGCCGGTCGCCGAGTTCCTCGCGAAGCTCGCGTTCAGCGCGGGTGGTGGGGAAGACGGCGAGGAAGAGGAGGAAGCGGAAGAAGAAGAAGAGCCCGGGGAGGACGAAGACGAGGACTCAGGTCCCAGCCCTGACGTGTCGATGCCTGGCTCTCGCCGGTTCGAGTTCGACGAGGATGACAGCTCGAAGTTCTGGGAGGTCGTCGTGCAGGACACCATGTGTGTCGTGCGCTTCGGGAAGATGGGCGCCGCGGGGCAGAAGAAGCCCAAGAAGCTCGCTTCGCCCGAGGCCGCCGCGAAGGAAATGGAGAAGCTCATCAAGGAGAAGACCGGCAAGGGGTACTCCGAGGTGAAGCTGCGCGGCGC
>JAYTAT010000900.1:0-2795 GCA_043737315.1 Archangium sp. | reverse complement strand
GTGACCGAAACGGTCGGCGTGTACTCGTACAGCTCGACCAACTGGAACGTGTTCGGCTGGGCTGCGGCGATGCTGGCCTTCGTGCTGCTGACGCTCGGCTCCAAGGAGCGCCCGGGCTTCCTCAACGTGATGACCAGGCCGGGGTTCATCATCCCCCTGCTCCTGAGCACCGTGGGCGCCTTCGCGATTCAGTACATCGCTGACCCGGGGCCTGCCACCACGGCGATCACGCTGCCCATTCCCGACTGGCTCAACCGCATCATCTTCGGCCGTGGCTCGCTGGCAAACCCGGTCATCTACAGCGCCGCGCTCCCGGTGTTGGCTTCGATCTTCGCGATCAAGTTCAAGGGGATCCGCCCGGTGGTCGGTGGCCTCGCGATCGGCTTCGCGTCGATCCTCGGGTACACGATCTGGGCGAACGCGCCCGCGCTGGCGTGGATGCCGTTCAAGTTCCTCGCGATCCCCTGGCTGGCGGTCAACGCGATCATCTGCCTCTTCGTGTCTCGCGCCATGCTGAAGAAGGAGGCGCCATGAAGGTCTCGGGCACGGTGCAGTTTCGCGACCTCGAGACGGGCATCTGGGTGCTCGATGCCGACGACGGCAAGACGTACCTGCTCGCCGGCGGCGATCGGAAGATCAAGAAGAGCGGGGCGCGGATCGAGGCCGAGGGTGAGGTCGACTCCGATTCGGCCACCATCGCCATGGTGGGCCCGCGTTTCGTGGTGAAGCAGTACCGCTTCACCTGAGCTAGACCATGCGCATGCGCGCACTTGCACTGTCCCTGATGCTCCCGTTGGCCGCCTTTGCTCAGACCGCTGGTGAGAAGGTCAAGAAAGAGACGTCTGAAGCGGTCGACGCTTCGAAGCAGTACGTCAACGAGAAGAAGGAAGACTTCGAGGTGCGCATGGAAGCTCGCCTCGCTGAGCTCCGTGCGAAGGCGAAGTCGATCAAAGACAGCACCCAGGCTGGCGCGAAAGAGAAGCTCGCGGTGCTCGAGAAGCAGGAGAAGGCCGTCGCCGAGCGCCTCGCCGCCGTGAAGAAAGCGGGCGGTTCTGCCTGGAAGAGCCTGCGGGCGGGTGTCGAGCAGGCGGTCGACGAGCTCGACAAGGGCGTCAACGGCCCGACGAAGTGAGCGAGCGCACCAGCGTCTCGTACTCCTGAAGTTCGGCCTCACCGCTGCGCACCTTCGCGCGCAGCGTCTTCACGTCGTCACGCCCGCGGATGATCTTGCCCGGCTGCAGCTGCACCTCGAGCAGGTTGAGCTGAACCCCGCGCAGATCGACCGCGAGCAGAAGGAAGATCGACACCAGCCCTGCCGCCACCCAGGGCAAGAACAGGCGGCCGGGTGTTTTCGCCGGCGCGTCTTGGAACGCCATGGGCTGCGCCGCCTGCAGCCGGTGCCACGTATTTTTCACCAGCACGAACAGGGCGGCATTGCCGGCGAGCAGCATGGCCACCGGCACCCACCACACCAGGTCGGCTTCCTTCGCGCTGTCGCCTGCCGAGAGAAAGATGACCGACGAGATGAGGTTGTTCGCCGCGTGTGCGGCGATGGCAGGCCACAGCGACCCCGCCCTCCAGGCGAGCAGGCCGAAGAGCACGCCCAGCTCGAAACGCGCCGTCAGCCCCACCGGGTCGAGGTGAAAAGCGCTGAAGATGAAGGCGGTCAGCACGATGGCGCGCGGCCCCCCCCGATGCAGCTCGACGCCGCGCTGAAGGAACCCGCGAAAAAACAGTTCTTCGCCGAGCGGCGCCGCGATGCTCACCCCCAGCAGCACCAACGCGAGCTCGACCTGCGTGCTGCGTTCGAACACCTGCGAGCTGTCGAACTGATCCACCATCGACTTCGGGAAGATCGCCTGCGCCGCCGCCATCAGGGGCACGGCCCACGCAAGGTAGTTCACCAGGCCGAACGCGAACCCCAGGCCGAAGGTTCGGGCATCGAAGCGGTGCAGCCCCATCGCCCGCAGCGGCTTGAAGCCGATGAGCTGAAACCCGATCACCGAAAGCCCCGCGAAGAGGATCACTTCCGAGAACCAGAGACCCCAGGCCAGCTGCATCATCTGGGCTGCAAAACCCAGCAACAAGAAGGTGGTGAGAGTGAACACCGTCCACGCGACGGTGAAGTTCAGGGTGGGTCTGAGAGGCGGCACTGGGGGGCTGTCGATCACGGGAACGGGCGCTCTCGGCGGTCGTTATACTCGGCCCCCTGTGAATGCACCGAGCCATTGGTCCGACGAGGTCCGCTTCACCGAATCAGCCACGGCGTTCCGGGGCTTCTTCACCGAACTTCGCGAAGCCTTCGTGGAGCGCGAGTCGTTGTTCACGCAGCTCGAGCTGGCGCTGCTGTGCAAGGAGCACGTGCTCATCATCGGCCCGCCCGGTACCGCGAAGAGCGCGATCGCGGGCGCCGTGCTGGGCCGCATCGTCGATGAGAAGTCGGGCAGGCCTTCGCTCTTCAGCAAGCAGCTGGCTGAAAACACGGTGCAGACCGACCTGATCGGCCCGGTCGACTTCAAGGTGCTCACCGAGACCGGCCGCACGGAACACCTCACCGAAGAAGGCATGCTCGGCGCGGTGCACGCGTTTCTCGACGAGGTGTTCGACGGCCGCGACATGTTGCTGCGCTCGATCTTGAACGTGCTGCAAGAACGCGAACTCAAGCACGGCCGCAAGGTGACGCCGGGCCGCTGCGAGTGCGCGGTGATGACCTCGAATCGGTATCTCTCTGAGGTGCTGCAACGTTCGCCTGAGACGCTGCAAGCGTTCGCCGATCGCATCTCGTTCATCTGTTT
>JAYTAT010000899.1:0-2798 GCA_043737315.1 Archangium sp. | reverse complement strand
CCGTGCCCGCGCGCGACGAGACCGTCACCGACTCGCTCGAAGCACGTGTGCAGCGCAGGCATCCCCACGCGATGGCCGTGCACCGCCTCGACCTCGATACTTCGGGCCTGCTGCTGGTCGCGCTGGATGAAGAGATGTACCGGCTGCTCCAGGCGCAGTTCCTCTCGCGCGAAGTGCACAAACGCTACGTCGCCGTGCTCGAAGGCAACGTGACGAAGGACGAAGGGGAAATCGAGCTGCCGCTGCGCGTCGATCTCGATCAACGGCCCCGTCAGCTGGTCGACTTCGAACACGGCAAAGCCGCGCACACCCGCTTCGAGGTGCTGGCACGTGAAGCCGGCCGAACCCGCGTGGCTTTCTTTCCATTGACCGGGCGCACCCATCAACTGCGCGTGCACGCCGCGCATCAGCTTGGCCTGGGCACGCCCATCGTCGGAGATCGCCTCTACGGCACACCGGCGGCGCGCCTGATGTTGCACGCCGAGGTGCTTCGATTTCGGCACCCCCTCACGTCGGCCCCCCTCGAGTTGAAGGCCCCCGCTCCGTTTTGACCTGAGCCTTGAGCGTGACTGGTGGTAGCTAAACGCGCATGCGCTTCCTCCTCGCGGGCCTGGCGTGCCTCCTCCTCGGCATCGGACTGACTGAATACATGCGGCGCCACCCCAGCAAGGTGGACGGTTCGACCACCGCGCCTGAAGCGGCCCCCGATGGGAAGAAGAAGCCGAAGTACCCGGCGGCCGTGGCTGCCTTGCTCGAGACCGACGCGGCCGGCACCGACTCGCCGGGCGCGGCACCTGAGTTGGCTGAGCTGCTGTCGGCTCCGAAGGGCGAGCCGGTCGCAGGTTTTGCGCCCATCGCCGCTGGGGCGTTCACTGCGCGTGAGCTGCGAGGTGGGTTTGGCGCCGCGCTGTTCGTGATGGACGTCAACGGCAAGAGCGCGCTGGTGCGGGCCAGCCAGGGTGAAGCGCCCAAGATGCTCTTCGCGCGCAGTGGAGCCATCGGTGCTTTGGCCGTCGATGGCAGCACGGTCTTCTTCTCTGAAGGCGGTCTGGTGGGCACGACGCACGCGCGGGGTGGAGAGCCCGTGGTGGTGCGTGCACGCTTCAAGAATTCGCTGGTGACCAGCCTCGCTTCGTCGGGCGATCTCGTGGTCGTCACCTTGATGCCGAACGGGGTTGATCCGCTGTCGACTGATCCGGTGGGCGCGGTGGCGGCGATCTCCAGCGAAGGCGAAGTGACGTTGATCGCGCAGGAGCAGGTGCGCCCCCGGGCCGCGATGACCGACGGGAAGGATGCGTTCTGGATCGCCGGCTTCCCCTCGAGCCTGATGCGCGGCGCGCTCGACGGCGCGTTCAGCTCGCAGCTGTCTGACAAGGCGGAAGAGCCGATCGCGCTCGATGGTGACGGGGTGTTCTTCCGCTCACCGCAGGGCACGGGGCCCGAGCTGCGCCGCGTGGGCCGCGCGGGTGGAAACATGCAGACGCTCGCGACGGCCGATGTGGGGTTCCTGGTCGCGTCGAGTGGTCTGGTGCGCTTTGCGACCGTGGGTGCGGGGCCGAAGCTGATGGAAGTGACGAGCGGCGCTGAGCCGACGGAAGCCATGGCCATCGTCGGTAGCCCCCGTGGCCTCGCGCTCGGTGGCACCACGTTGTTCCTGCTCACCACCAGCGACGACGGCAAGACGACACTGCTGGCGAAGTGACCCACCGAAACAACTCTCACTCTCACTTTCTGTGCCTTTCCCCCGCGGGGGAGCGGGTCGGGGAGAGGGCCTACTCATGTCGAAGCTGACGATCGCCTTCGCCTCCGAGCAACGAGCTCGAGACCGACTCACCGCGGAAATCTGGGGCACGAGTCTGACCACCGAACAATTCCTCGACCGGGAACTCCGCCTCCGAGCACACCCGTGGGCCGCCGCCACACTCACGACCTGGCTCTGGAAAGACGCGAGCGGAGCGACCCTCTCCTCCTGCGAAGTCTTTCTCGACGAAGCGAAGGCCGGCGCCCGAACTGGCACTGCCGCCACCATCGCATCAGTCTTCACCGAGCCGAAACTGCGAGGGCAAGGTCACGCTGCGAAGATGCTGGAGGCGCTGATCGAGCAGCTCAAGAGCTGCCTTGCGGTCACGCTCTTTTCCGAGATCGGTACCCACTACTACCAGCGCCTCGGCTTCTGCGCGGTGCCCGCGTTCGACACGTTCTTCGAACCACGCACAGACGCACCCGCCGTCGAGTGGCTGCAGAAGATGTCCTCGCCCAGACACGCGAGCGGCGACGCACACACGCTGCGGTTGAGCCTGTCCGCCGAACGTCTCGACTGGCACCTCGAGCGCGAGCGCATCTACGGGTCGGTGATGGAGCGCGGTGCCTTGCCTCATTGCGGCGCGCGGGTCGGCGAGTCGACGATCACGTGGACTGCGTACTGGAAGACCAACGAGCTGCAGGTGCTCAGCCTCGACGCGAAGTCACCTGCTGAACTTTCGCTGCTGATTCACGCGGCCTCTCATGCGGCGCAGCTGGGTGGACTGTCGACGGTGCGCATCTGGGAGACGATCGATCTGACCTCCGTGCCGGGGGCACAACGTGTGGCTCGCACCGATGAAGTGGCGATGTTTCTTCCGCTCGTTCCGGGGGTGCAGGCCTGGACGATGGTGGAGCGTGGGCTGTGGTCATGATGTGAGGAGCGCGTCTGCGAACAGCACAGGGGCCTGTTTCGAATGACGGAAGAACAGCTCGGGCTCGACCAGCTCGAGCTCCATGAGATGGAGCCGGCCCTTCCACTCGACCGCATCTACTCT
>JAYTAT010000898.1:0-2798 GCA_043737315.1 Archangium sp. | reverse complement strand
GGCCCGGGCACTACTTCGGGGTCCGCCGCTATCCGTACTCCACGGACCGAACCAGGAACCCGCTCACCTTCAAGCACGTGGGCACCAACGTGCCGCTGCCCGTGACCGCAGCGCGCGACATCGGCGGGGGGCTCGACAACGCGCAGGTGCACAACGCCGGCGAAGTCTGGGCGAGCATGCTCTGGGATGCGCAGGTCAAGCTGCTGCGGAAACCCGGCGTGACCACCGAAGCCGCGCGCCTGGCCATGGGCCGCTACCTGGTCGCGGCTCTCAAGGCGACGCCCGTGCTGCCCACCTTCATCGAAGCGCGTGACGCACTGCTGGCCGTGGTGGCGGCAGAGAGCCCCACCATCGATTTCCCCCTGTTCCAGGATGCGTTCGCTCAGCGTGGTCTGGGCGTGCTCGCCCAGTCGTCGGATCGCCGATCCATCACCAACACGCCGCTGGCTGAAGACTTCACCGGCCCGGGCGGTAACTACCGCCTGGTGTCCGTCACGCTGGACGACACCGACGATGACTGCGACGCCGATGGGCAGCTCGACTCGAACGAGACCGGCACTCTGAGCGTGAAGTTGATGAACGTGGGCAGCCGGCGACTGAGCCGATCGACGCTCCGGCTCAGCAGCAGCAACCCCTCGCTGCAGCTCTCGGCTGCAGCGGTGATGGTGCCCGCGAACGAACCCTTCACGGTGGTCACGGTGACGGTGCCGACTTCGCTGGGCGTCGCGGTCGGCTTTCAGTCTTCGGTCGTCTCGCTGGTGATTCAAGATCCCGACATCTCGCTGCTGCAAGGCCGCCTCGAGACCGCCGCCACGGTGCGGCTGAACGTGGATCTCGTGCCCTCGATGAAGGAGAGCTACGAGAACGACGCCCCCGGGTGGACGTTCGAGGGCGACGGCAACTTCCCCTGGGAGCAGCTCTGGTTCGTGCGCAAGGTCAACGCGGTCTCGCACGTGCTCGCCGGCCGCGGCATGGATGGTTCGGGGCAGAGCACCGCCACCTCGCCTGCGCTCGCGGTGGGGGCGGGCCCGTTCACCGTCACCTTCACCCAGACGTACCTGTTCGAGACCAGCGTCACCTTCCGCAACTTCGATGGCGGCCGGCTCGAGGTGTCCACCGACGGCGTGAACTTCAGCGCGGTGCCCGGCGCTGCGCTCACGCCCAGCTATCCCATCACCATCGACGCCGCCGCGACCGGCAATCCGCTCGCAGGTCAGGAGGCCTTCGGCGGCTCACAGTCTTCAGCGCAGACCGTCACCGTCGACTTCGGCACGCAGTACGCCAACCGCACGGTGTGGCTGCGGTGGCGCATCGGCACCGACGAAGCGAGCGGTACCTCGGGCTGGAGCATCGACGACGTGCGGGCCATCGGCCTCACCACAGAGCCGTTCGTCGACGCCGTGCCGCACCGGAACATGTGCACGAACCACCTGCCGATCGTCGCTGGCACCACCAGCATCACCGTGCCCGAGCGCGCCTCGGTGACCTTGCTGCCCGGCACCGTGAGCGATCGTGATCTCGACGCGCTCACCCTCACCTGGTCTCAGACCTCGGGCACGTCGGTCGCGCTGCTCGACGACACCTTCACTTCACCTGAAGTCGGCGTGGCGGGCGAGACGCTGGGTTTCCGCGTGACGGTCAGCGACGGCAAGGGCGGCATGGACACCGATGACATGACGGTCACCGTGCGCAACGTGAACCGAAGGCCCGAGGTGATGGCAGGCGGGTCCACCACGGTGGTCGCAGGTCAGAGGGCCACGCTCGAGGCGACCGGTACCGACGCCGATGGAGACCGCCTCACCTATCTGTGGCAGCAACAGGGCCAGAACACCGTCACCCTCGCCGAAGCGAACGCGGCCCAGACCACCTTCGTCGCCCCCGACGTGAAGGTGGCCGAGCTCATCTCGTTTCAGGTGATCGCGCTCGACGCGAACACTTCGAGCGAGCCCGCGTACATCGCCATCACGGTGACTCCAAAGCCCAGCTCATGCGGTTGCACCACGGTGGAGCCGTTGCTGGCGTTCGCAGCGTTGCTCTTCCTGCGCCGTCGACGCGCGGGGGCCTCGCCCCGAACGGACGGGCGGTGCTAGGTCTGGGTTCATGTTCCGAACCCTCATGCTGATCTCCCTGTCTGCGCTCCTGGGCGCGTGCGGAATGAACCCCGTTGAAGAGCTCGATGGTGGTGCAGGTGCGGCGACGGGGGGCGGTACGGCGACCGGTGGCGGTACGGCGACGGGTGGCGGTACGGCGACGGGTGGCGGCACGGCGACGGGCGGCGGCACGGCGACGGGCGGCGGCACGGCGACAGGTGGAGGAATGGCGACAGGTGGAGGAATGGCGACGGGTGGAGGAATGGCGACGGGTGGAGGAACCGCGACGGGTGGAGGAACCGCGACGGGCGGTGGCAGTGGCTCGACGGCCGACGCCGGCACCGTGGTGCGCTTCGTGGCGATCGGCGACACCGGCAAGGGCAATGCGGGCCAGGCCACGGTCGGCGCCGCCATCGGTACCGTGTGCGCGGCCCAGGGCTGCGACTTCGTGGTGCTGCTGGGCGACAACTTCTACCCGAGCGGCGTCACCTCGACGACGGACGACCAGTGGCGGACCGCCTTCGTCGATCCCTACGCTACGGTGAACGCGCCCTTCTACGTAGCGCTGGGCAACCACGACTACGGCGGTGAGGGCCTGGGCATCGACTTCCCCAAGGGCCAAAACGAGATCGACTACTCCGCGGTGAACCCCAAGTGGCGACTGCCCGCCTTCCACTACAAATGGAGCGTCGGCAACGTGGAATTCTT
>JAYTAT010000897.1:0-6949 GCA_043737315.1 Archangium sp. | reverse complement strand
CGGTGCTCAGCGTGCCGTACGCGCTGCGCAGCACCGTGGCCGCCCAGGTGGGCACGCTCACCGCAGCTCAGATTCAGCAGCGCGTCGGGGGCGCCTGTGGCGCGGGGGCCGCGATTCAGACCATCAACGCCGACGGCACGGTGGTCTGCCAGGCCATCGGTGCAAACGACGCGGGCGTGACCTCGATCACCAACATCACCGCGGGCGCAGGCCTCGCCGGTGGCGGCTCCGCCGGTACCGTCTCGCTGGAGGTCAACTTCGCCGGGTCGGGCAGCGCCACCACGGCGGGCCGCAGCGATCACAACCACGCCGGCACCTACCTGCCGCTGGGCCCGGTGCTTGCGTGCGCCGCGACGGATCGAGTGGTGGGCATCAATTCCAGCACCGGCAGCGTGGTCTGCGCGCCGGGCGGAATCACGTCGCTCATCGCCAATCATCCGCTTTCAGCTTCGGGCGGGGCGACGCCGACCGTGTCACTGATCACCTGCGGCCCCAACGAGATCTACAAGATGCTCAGCGGCTCGTGGCGTTGTGCAGCTGACAACGACTCCGGCGGCGTGGTGAACGTGAACGTGAGCGGTCCATTGACGACGACCGGTGGCACTTCTCCCACGCTGGGTATCGGCGTGCTTCCGACCGCGATCGGTGGTGCAGGTGTCTCGCTCGCCACGACGGGCGGCGCGCGTCAGTTCGTGAAGCAGCTGGGTGCGGGAAGTGCGTTGACGGTCGGAACCATCCTTTCTGGCGAGTTGCCGCCGCATTCGCACATCGCAAGTGATCTGCCCTCGACGGTGCAGAACTGGGCCACGCAGCCTTCATGCCCCGCGGGCCAGTATCTCTCGGCGATCATTACGACCGGTGCGGCGACCTGTCTGCCGGTGCCCGGGTTCGCCGCCATCTATTCGAGCAGCTGCAACGCTTCGGTCGGGGCGAGCTGCAACATCGCTGTTCCCAGCATGTACGCGGTGGGCTCCAGCGCGGGCACGGTGGTGCTCAATCACTCCGCCATCGGCACTTACATCATGACGATTCCGTGGTTGGCCACCGGTGTGCCGCAGGTCACCACCTACGGCGGCCCTGCGGCCGTCGTCTGCCGGGTGGCAAGTTGGTTCATCGCACCGATGACGGTGACCGTCAGCTGCGCGAACACGACGACCGCAGTCGCGGTCGACACCAGTTTCAACCTCACCGTGAACGGCTACTGATAGCTCAGCGCACACAGCGCACTGACCAAGCGGCGCTCAGCGAATGTCGATCCCGTAGATGCGGTTGGCGCGCGTGCCCAACACCGCGCGGTTGCCGAACACCGCAGGCGACGACTCGATGTCGCCTTCCAGCTGAAGCTTGGCGACCTCGAGCCCGGTGCGCGCCTCGAGCAGCCGCACCACGCCGCCGATGCCGCCGTGAAGCAACCACGCGTGCCCCTCTTCGTCGGTCAGCAGCGTCGGCGTCGACCAGCTGAAGAGCGGATACTCGTAGCGCCACTCCTCCTTGCCGGTCTTCTTGTGGAGAGCCAGCAGCACGCCGTTCTCCGGCCCGGGGCAGCGCGCGAGCACGAAGAAGACGAGGTCGTTCACTTCACCGGTGCCCAGCGTGGGCGTGGCGAAGACGCCCGCGTCGATCTTCTTCGGAGGCCCCAGCGCGCCCTGGCAGGCGTAGCCTTTCTCCCAGTCGGGTTTGCCGGTCAGCCCATCGAGGCGGCGCAGCCAGCTCTTCCCCTTCGGGCCCGTCTTGTCGACCTCGGTGCCGGTGTAGAGCTTGGGGCCGCTGTCTTCCAACTCGAGCGCGAGGGTGGCGTCGGTGTCGTCGCCCGCTTCGAACTTCCACCGCGGGGTCATGCTGCGCAGATCGACCGCCTGCAGCGTGCCGCCGTTGTCGGCGAAGAAGGCGAGGTTCTGCAGCACAGACAACGAGTTCTCCACGCCGAAGTGTTCGTTGCCTGGCGACTTGTAGCGATAGCGCGCCACCTCGGGCTTCACGTCGAGGGTGAGCGCGAGCGGATCGAAGTTGGTGTGCAGGCGCAGCAGGTAGATGAGGCCGTTCTCGCCGCCGACCACGTAGGTGTCGGTCGCGCGGTTGAGCAAGCCCGACGAATCGAACGCGCCCCAGCCCTTGCGCGGCGCCGCACGGTCGCTGCCGGGTAGAAAAAATACCTCGGTGTCGTTGATGAGCTCGAACACGCGCAGGCCGATGGGCCGGTTCTCGGGGATGCCCTGGCCGACGAACAGCAACGGGTACCCGCGGGGGTCGACCGAGACGCTGCCCTTGATGGGATTGCCGGTGTGCAACATCGGGCGGCTGCGTTTGCCGGTGGCCAGATCGATGAAGTGTACGTTGCCGTCGAGCGAGCCCTGAATCACCTCGACGAAGTCATCGCGCTGACGAAGCCTGCCCAGGCGCGACATCGAATGCCGCACCACCGCGGGCCACCGCACGATGGCGGGCTGGCCTGTCCACCCGCTCCCGCCGAACCAGGGCGCCTTGCTCTGTTCGGTGGCCACCACCCAGGCCACCGAGAGCTCGTGCGGCTCTTTGGGAATGACGCCCCACGCGCCGCCCGAACGCCGTGGCCCGCCGCGAAAGGTGAAGACGCCGTCGTGTTCGGAGTACGGCTCGGGGAAGGTCTGCGTGTCGGCGAGCGCGAGGCCACCGTCGAAGATGAGCTCACGGCGCAACGACACCAGCGAGACCGAGTTGGGATCGAGCTCGATGGTGTGGCGGGGTGGCGGAGGCGCGAGAATGGGCTCCAGCACCTTCACCGGTGGGGCGATCGCCTGCACCGGCTGCGGGAGAGGAGCCGGCGGGGATCGGCACGCGACGAAGAGGAAACCGAGGAGAAGGCTCTTCCCTCCATTCATCAGAAGTGGATGCGAACGCCCGCGCCGATGCGCGAGTCACCGCGGGACTCGTGGCGGGCCGACAGCGCGAAGTCGACGCCCTTGCCCGCGTGGCCCCTGTCGACATGGCCTGCGAGCTCGGGGCTGAGCGCGCCGATGGGGATGGTCTTGAAGAAGTCGGTCGAGGCGTTCTGCAGCTTGCTCAGCTGAGCGTCACAGAGCGTGTCACCTTCACGCACCGGGTTGTGCAGGGAGGCGCGAACGTCGGCTTCGCTGGAGAGAAGCATATGAACATCAGCTTAGCCCCGAACACCCCGGAGCTGCGCAATGGCGACCCGGCTCGTCATCAATCTCGCTGCCTGCGCTGCGAGAGGCCGTTCCCCACGTCACCTCTTCCGAATCAGCCCCTGCTGAGCGGTCGAAGCCACCAGCTTCCCGTCTCTTGAATAGATTCGCCCGTTCACCAGGCCCCGAGCACCTGAAGCGCGAGGGCTCTCCATCACATGCAACAACCAGTCATCCGCGCGAAACGAAGCGTGAAACCACACCGCATGATCCACGCTCGCCACCTGCATGCCCGGCGTGAGCCACGTCGCGCCGTGTGGCTTGAGCGCAGTGGTGATGAACGAAAAATCTGACGCATACGCCAGCAGCGCCTGATGCAGGCCCGGCGTCTCGGGAAGCGTGGCGGTTGCCTTGAACCACACGCACCGTTCAGGCGGATTCTTGCCGGTGAGGAACACATCAGGCTCACCCACCGTGCGGATCTCGATGGGCCGCTCTGCCATCGCGCGGCCGCGCATGAACTCAGGCAGTTTGTCGCCCGCAGCTGCGAAGCGCTCTTGATCAGTCGGCACCTGCTCGGGAGGCGGCACCTGCGGCATGTCGATTTGATGATCGAACCCGGGCTCTACCTTCTGGAAGCTGGCCGACATGTCGAAGATGGGGTGCCCGTGCTGAATCGCCTTCACCCGCCGCGTGGTGAACGATGAACCATCACGTGAGCGGTCCACGTCGTAGACGATGGGCGCGCTGACATCACCTGGGCGCAGAAAGTATGCGTGCAGCGAATGGACGGGGCGATCTGCCGGCACCGTGTGCAGCGCGGCGAAGAGCGCCTGGCCGATCACCTGCCCGCCGTACACCGTGCCCCAGCCGAGATCCTGGCTCTGGCCGCGGTAGAGGTTTTCTTCGATGCGCTCCAAAGAGAGCAGCTTCACCAGTTCGTCGAGCACGGTCGCCACGCGTGCCCTCTAACCGGGGGTCGCATCGAAGGCGCGCGAGAAATGGGGCGCCCTCACCGTGACCCCCCAAGTTTAGAAGGAGCCGGAGAGCGAAGCGGCCATGCCGCCCTGCACAGGCACCATCGTCACCGCAGCCGAAGGTGAATCGGTACCCGGGGGCAGCAGCATCACCACCACACCTGCCGCAGCGAGGCCCACGCCGACGCCGAGCAACACCACGCTCGTGTTCTGCGCCGTCGCCGCGTCGTTGTAGGCCTTGAACGCCGCGGGATCCGAACATTGCTGACCTGGGGGGCACAGCCGGGCCTGCTTACCTGCAGCACCGGCCGCGCTGCCGCCGAACACGCCCGAGGCGATCAACGTTCCGACACCCGCGCCCGCAATGAGCAAACCCGCGATGCGCCCGCCGGTGAAGAACGGCCTGCCCTCAGGCTGTGCCCGCTGTGTGAGCACCACAGGCTCGGGTTCAGGCAACGGCGGAGGCGCTTCGACGATCGGCTTTGGCTTCGCGACCGGCGGGGTTTCCTGCACGATGGGCGAGGGCGCCGCGATGCCCAGCAGCGTGCGCAGCGGCGGCACCAGCGAGACGGCCGTGCGCGCCTTGAGAGATTCGCCCAGCGTTTCCAGCACGCCCTCGACCTCGGCCACGCCCAACCGCTTGCCATCTTCTTCGACCGACACGGCCTCGGCGCGCGCGAAGGCTTCGTCGAGCACGGTGCCCACCTCGACGAACACCATCGCGGGTACCTTCTTCTTGCGGCCCAGCTCAATGAGGCACGGCTTCTTGCCATTGCACTTCGTCAGATCCTCCACGCGCAACGTGCTCGGCATGCCCGACGCGGTCAGCTGGCTCGAGACCGCCTTGGCCAGCTCGATCGCTCTGGGCGCGACCACGCCCGAGCGACGCGTCAACACCACCCACGTTTCACCGGGCGTCGCGGCCTGCACACTGACGAGGATTGCAAGACCAAGACTCAAGCTCATGACGCTCTCCGATTAAAAATCGCTGCTCTGCTCGAGCCGGGACACCGCTGATTCCAGCCGGTCCTTCTCGTCATTGGTCAGGCCGGGCCCCGCCAACCGGGCCTGAATCTTCTTCACCTGCTTGAGGTACAGCTCGACGCTCGAGCCGTCAGCGGCCGCCTTGTCGAGCCGGGTCTCGAGCTTCTTGACCCGTGCGCTGAGCCCAGCGGCCTTCGGCCTCGGTGCAGGCGTGACTTTGGGCAGAACGGCTATCGGCTGCGGCTCGGGTTTTGGGTCGGGTCTCGGCTCTTCCTTCACCACCACCGGCTCAGGAACGGGCTCTGGCTTCGGCTCTTCTTGGGCCACCACCACCGCGGCCGGCGGCGGCTCGACCCTGGTCTCAGGCGCCTGGGTCAACCCGACGATGCCGGCGATCAACAGCGCCACCACCACCAACAACCCGATGATGGGCCCCCGATTGGAGCGGGGCGGCACGTCGATGGCATCGAGGGCCGGTGCGAGATCTTCGTGGGTGGGCGCGATCCGTTCGGGTCTCTGGGGCGTCTTGGGTCGCGCCGTCACCGCCGTCTGCATCACCGCGACGGGCGGCGCAGCGGGTTCAGGAGCAGGCGCCTTCAAGGCCGCCGAAGCCACCGCGGCCGCACGATCACGAGGGCTGATGGTCACCTCGAGCTGCATGCGCTTGGTGGTCGGGTCGGCCAGCTCCTTGCGAAGCTTCACCACCAGCGAGCGCACCGCATCGGCGCTCTGAATACGATCCTCAGGCTTCTTCTCGAGCAGCTTGAGCACCATCTCGTCGATGCCGTCGGGCAGCGTGAGATTCAGCGACGAAGGCACCGGCGGCACTTCGCTCTGGTGCGCCATCAACATGCCCACCACCGAGTCAGCGAGGAACGGCAGCCGGCCGGTGAACATCTCGAAGGCCATGATGCCCACGGCATACAGATCCATCACGGGGCCGATGTTGCCGCCCCTGGCCTGCTCGGGTGCCATGTACGAGGGCGTGCCCATCATCAGGCTCGCGCGCGATTGCGGCGTGGAGTTGCCCAGCACGCCGAGCTTGGCGATGCCGAAGTCGAGCAGCTTCACGTAGCGCGCCCCATCGCGCTGCTTGCACAGGAAGATGTTCGAGGGCTTGAGGTCGCGATGAATGACGCCGGCCGCGTGGGCCGCCGCGAGCGCAGAGAGGATCTCGTCGAGAATGATCAGCACGTCACCAATGGGCATGACGCGCTTCTCGCGCACGTACAGGTTCAAGATCGCGTCGAGCGATTCACCGTCGAGGTACTCCATGACGATGCACTGCCGCCCGTCGGGCAGCTCGCCGAACGCGAACACGTCGATGATGCCGCGGTGCCCCACCTGGTTGACCGCGCGCGCTTCGGCCACCAGGCGCTCGACCACGTCGGGGTTCTCAGCCACCTCGGGCCGCAGCACCTTGATGGCCACGCGCTTGCCGATGGTCTGCTGCTCACCTTCGTAGACGATGCCCATGCCGCCACTGCCCAGGCGGCCCTTCACCAGGTAGCCCGACACGCTGGTGCCGATCACCGGGTCGCGGTGCATGGCGGTCTTGTCCATGAACGGCGACTGCATCGGTGCGGCGGTGGCCTCTTCGCCAGTCAGGTCGTCGTGCTCTGGCTTGACGAGCGTCTGAAGGTTTCGCTCTTTGTCGTGTGCCATCTCGCCTCTGGATACTGTTGCTCAACTGCGCCGCGGGGGCGAGCAAACACTTTCGAGGAAGGTGTGCGGCTGACACTTCTGAGCAACGAAGAGCCGCAACAACTAGAAGGCGAAAGATGATCACCCTCGACTCTCAGACGATGAGAACGCTTCAACACCGTTTGACGTCGGCGCAGAGCAGCTTCGCGTCGCGTTTTCCGG
>JAYTAT010000896.1:0-2803 GCA_043737315.1 Archangium sp. | reverse complement strand
TGGCCTCGAAACCATCCATCTCGGGCATGTGACAATCCATCAGCACCAACGCCACGTCGCCCCCGCTCATCAGCTCGAGCGCTTCTCGGCCGCTGGTGGCACGCAGTGAGATGAAGCCCGCTTTCTCCACGAGGCTCGAGGCCACGCGCAGGTTGATGGGGTTGTCATCGACCACGAGCACCTTGCGGCTGCGCGTTTCGATCACCTGGGGCGTGGCCACCAGGGGCGCGAGCTGCGCGGGCGGGCACAGCAGGGTGAAGCCGAAGGTCGACCCCTTGCCCGGCACCGAGTGCACCTCGATGCGGCCCCCCATCAGGTTGACCAGCTGACTCGAGATGGCGAGCCCGAGCCCGGTGCCCCCGTGCCGGCGAGTCGACGAGCCGTCGGCCTGTTCGAAGGGCCGGAACAATCGTTTGAGCACCTCAGGGGCGATGCCGATGCCCGAGTCACGCACCTCGAAGCGCACCTTGTTTCCGCGCTGCGTCTTCACGCAGATGCGCACTTCACCTGCGTCGGTGAACTTGATGGCGTTGTTGACCAGGTTGTTGAGCACCTGGGTGAGCCGCATGCCGTCTCCGCGCACGACAGGGGGGATGCCGGCGTCGCGCTCGAGCACGAGGGACAATTTCTTCGCGGTGGCGTGACCGCGGGCGAGCACCTCGAGATCCTTTATCACCGCGTCGAGATCGAACGGCGCCTCGTCGACGGCCAGCTTGCGCGCCTCGAGCCGCGTGAGGTCGAGCAGGTCGTTGATCAAAGACACCAGGCCCCGGCCACTGCGTTGGATCACCTCGAGCTGATCACGCTGGGTGGGGGTCTGCGGCTCCTGCAACATCACCTCGGTCATGCCCAGCACGCCGTTCATGGGCGTGCGGATCTCGTGACCCACGGTGGCCAGGAAGGTGGTCTTCGCGCGATCGGCCTGCCGCATGCGCTCGAGCGAGTCGCGCCGCAGCTGATCGAAGCGCCGGGTCAACACCCACGAGACGATCACGTTCACCGCGATGTTGAACGTGGCGCTGGCGACGGGCTCTGGGTCGACCACCGGCACGGTGATGCCGCGGGAGGCGAGCAGGAGCGCCCCCGCGCCGGTCACGCCCGCGGCCACCACCCAGATGAAGCTGCGGCGCACCAGCAGGTAGCTGGCCATCAGCGGCACCAAGACCAGAGCGAGCAGGTTGGAAACGTCGACCGGGGTCTGCATCAACGCCGAGGCCCCGAAGGTCAGCGTGAGGGTCACCAGCGACACGTTCGTGACGATGGCCAGCTTCACCGAGCGTCGGAGCAGAAAGAGGATCGAACCCGACGCGACGAAAACGAAGCCCATGAGGCCCAGCTGGCCCCACATCTTCGACATCAGGTTGAGCGGCACGAAGGCGATCGACGCAGCGAGCAGCATCAGCAGCATCTGCACCAGAAAACGCGCGCGATCGGTCTCGTCGTCGGTTGCCTGCGGGGGCGTCAGCGCGTCGACGAGAGCTGTGAACCGGCTACCCATTCCCAAAAAGCCCTCAAACTAAACGTAGCGCGCAGATCCGACCCGCGCCTGCGAGAGTTACTCCAGTCGCAAAAGCTTGAGCCGCTTCATCATGGTGCGCACCGTACCCCCCGGGTCTTTGGCAGACCCGCGACCCACTTCGCCCAGCAATCTCGCAGCTTCCGCGGCGTTGCCTTGCGTGCGCCGCAGCGCAAGCTCGAGGGCGCGCCGCTCGAAGGCCTCGACCTCGCGCCGCAAATTGAAGCCGCCCGCCGCGAGCCGCGCCTCCAGGGGTGCCTCACGCGGCTCGCCCCCCTCGACCCGCGCCCAAAGCCGCCGGGGCAAATCTGACACCAGCAACGCTTCGCCGGTGCGTTTGGCGACCAGCGCGCCGAACACCACGTTCCGCAGCTCGCGAATGTTGCCCGGCCAGCCGTACGCACCCAGCAGCTCCATGGCTTCGCGGGTGACGTGGTTGACCCGGCCCCGCTTCGCCGCCAGCGGATCCTCGCCGTAGAAACGATCGACCAGCTGCTTGACGAGCGCAGGGAGATCTTCCGACCGCTCCCGCAGCGGGGGCAAGACCACCTGCACCGTGGCCAGGCGCTCGAAGAGATCCGCGCCGAACTCGCCCCGGCTGATCAGCTGCTTCAAGTCGCGGTTGCTCGCAGCCACCACGCGGAAGTCGACCTTCTTCCACGCGTTCTCACCCAGGCGCGAGATGACGCGATCCTCGAGCACGCGCAGCAGCTTGTTCTGCAGCACCATCGGCGTGTCGTCGATCTCATCGAGGAACACCGTGCCGCCCTCGCCCGCGGTGAGCTGGCCGTCGTAGTCGCGCGTCGCCCCAGAAAAGGCGCCGCGGACGTAGCCGAAGAGTTCACCTTCCATCAGCTCGTTGGGAATCGCCGAGCAGTTGATCGGCACGAAGGTGCGCGCGCGCCGCACCGACCAGTGGTGAATCAACCGCGAGGCGACCTCCTTGCCGGTGCCTGTCTCGCCGGTGAGCAACACCGGCATCGCGGTCTGTGCGGCCTGGTGAAGCTTGCGCAAGAGCCCCTTCGCGGCGGCGCTCACGGCCACGAAGTCTTTGACTGCGGGCAGCGGGGGGTCGGGGGTGAGCGTTTCTTCCAGCCGGTTCAGCAGCCGCGCTTCCCAGCCCGGCTCGAGGGTCATCACGTCGAGGGCGCCTTGATCGACGGCGGCCTGCAGCAGTCGCGGCCCCGGCCGCTCGCCGCACACCCAGATCCACGCGCCGCGCACCTCGGGTAGCTGCGCCTTCGCGGTGCGCACCACCAGAACGCCGGTGCTGCCGGCGGCCCACCC
>JAYTAT010000895.1:0-2805 GCA_043737315.1 Archangium sp. | reverse complement strand
GCACCTTCGCTTCGATCTTCGTCTACAACTACAACTTCCCCGACAACCTCGATGAGGGCGACCTGCTGTTCACGCTCTCGGGTGGCATTCAGGAGTTCACCTCGACGACGCAGTTGGTCTTCCCGTCGTGGACCACCGCTGAGCGGGTGCGCCGGCTCCCCGAAGATCAGTGGAACAAGTGGCTGCAATACGCGCGGCCCTACGACATCAGCGGCCGTACCTGCGGTCAGGACAACCTCCAAGACATCTACTTTGCCGACGCGCTCTGCGGTCAGAACCGGCGCAACCTCAAGCTGGAGAGCCTGGAGTCGGGGCTGGTGCGACTGAGGCGGGTGCGCTTTCCCAAGCGCTTTCAGAACTGCGACTTCAACGCCAATGGCTCCGTTCCTTTCTTCTGTGACAACGCTCAAGGCCGCATCTGGGACACCTGCAGCTTCGGCGCCCCCGAGCCCGAGGCCGATCGCATCGAGCGCGTCTGCCACCACGACTGCGTCATCGGCATGGGCGAGAATGCGGGTACGATTTGCAGCGAGCAGTCCACTTTCCGGGGTTTTGGCCAGTACGTGGTCGAGATGGCCGGGCCGGGCCCGTCGGCCCTGGGCCTCGACGATTCGCTTCCCCAGCGCATGAAGACGGTGGTGGCACGGCTCGCTGCGCCTCCATCGCCTGATGCGGGAGAGACCGACGCCGGTGTTCCGCAGAATCCGTCGGCGCGGCTGCCGGGGTTCTCACCGGGCGTCGAGGTCGTGGTCACCTGTGATCAACCCACCCGGTATCGTGTGGGCGGGGGCACCGTGGCCGCGGGTGAGGGTGACGAGTTGATTGCCCCGGGCCAGGTGGTCCGAGTCACCTTGGGTGGCACCAACTCGGCCATCGCCTTTCAGGCCGTCACCGCGCAGTCCACCTGCACCGTGGGGCAGAGCGCACGCACGCGCATCAACCTGATGACCCGCGACGCGGTGCCTGAGCTCGAGCCCGACTGCAATGAGGCCGACCCCGATGAAGAGCGCGCCCGACAGTGCCAGTACCTGCGGGGCGCCGAGTTCGACGTCATCGGCCACCTGCGGCAGGCGCAACCCGCTCGCCCCCGGTGGATCGTGCTCCCCCGCGCGCCCGATGACCTGTGTTGCTACCCCGGCCCGGGCTTGCAGTGCCCGCGCCCGATTCAGCCGTGCCCCTGATTTTTCGATTTGACGTGTGAAGTTCCTGTCGTGGAGGGCCCCTCAAGGGCCCGGGAGAGAACAGTGAAGCTGGTATTCCGTGGTGTCGTCGCCCTCGCGACGATCGTGTCGAGCTCTGCGTTCGCCGGTGACTTCATCGATACGCGCATCGCGTTCGCGGTCGCCAACTCGAACGTCTTCGTTCAGCCTGGAGAGACGACGCCCAGCGAGCCGGGTACCGGCTTCGGCGCCGCGCGGCAGAACACGCAGTTCTACGACAACTTCAACACGCGCTTCACCGGCTTCGAGACGCTCTCGAACATCTCGCTCTACAAGAAGAGCCCGGGCTTCTTCGAAGGCTTCGAGGCCGAGGCGGCCCTCAACATCAACCTCATCACCAACCCCTCGGGGGCGATCAACCTCTTCGACAACGCCAGCTTCGTGAAGGTGAACTACCGGCCTGCGGGCTGGGGCCAGAAGGAAGAGATCTCGCTGACCGGCTTCCCGGTGTCGGCCGATCGTTTCCGCCTCGGCTACGCGTGGAAGGTGTCGTGGGGTGGCGATTCGGCCTTCACCTTCAACCAGGGCCCGGGGCTCTCGCCGACCGGCCGGCCCGCGGCTGTTCCGGGGGCCAAGTTTCAGATCACGCGTGAGCGTTGGTACGCCTTCGTGGGGGCCAAGACGGGGTTGTTGCTCAACCGGCTCAACGCGAACCAGGAGCGGCAGTACGGCGTGCTCTTCGGCGGCGGCTTCGACCTCCTGCCGAACTTCCGCATCGAGGCCAACGGTGGCTATTTCACCCGCGGCCTGAACCCGGTGCTGGCCGACCTCGGCGTACGCGCCACCGTGAACGCGCTGGGAGGATCGATGCAGCTGAGCCTCTTCTCCGACACCATTCTTCCGTCGCTCGATCTGCGGCTCTACAAGAACGACCCTGACATCGCGCAGAAGTTCTTTCGCCCCGAGAACTACCCGGGCGGCCTCAGCTACCAGCTCTCGCTCGAGGGCAGCTTTCTGGGGCAGACGCTCGCCAACCCCGAGCGCTTTGCCTCGACCCGCGTTCAGCCCGCTGCGGCGCTCGCCCTGCAAGCTCGCTTCAAGTTCGACTTCTGGCGTTTCTACGCGATCGGGCTGATGCGCACGTTGTCGTTCATTCAGTTCGACGTGCCGGGTGTGCGGCCGTACACCGACTACTCAGATGGCGACGAAGTCACGCCTGAGATGTGGATCGCGGTCGGCGGAGATCGCTTCTTGCCGCAGCAGCACCTGACGATCGGCATCGTGTTCGGCGTGCAGTCCACCGCCTCGCGCACCAGCCCTGACCTGGGCGGCGGCAACAACCCGCCCGCTGCGTTCCTGGGCACGCGCACGCAGGTCTATCGCAACGTGAACGATCCCTCGACGCTGCCCGAGGGTGACAGCCCCGTTCCGATCTTCTCGGTGAAGGGCACCTTCAAGCTCGACATCACCGAGTACTTCGCCGCGCTCGGTGAGGTCTTCTACAACTACGACAACAACCGCGTGACCTTCCGCGACTCGGTCGCGCTGATCAGCCAGCCGGTGTACCAACAGCCGAACCAGCTGGGCTTCAACCTGGTGATGCAGGCGCGCTTCTAAGCTACAGCCCGAGCTGCTTGGCGATGAT
>JAYTAT010000894.1:0-2805 GCA_043737315.1 Archangium sp. | reverse complement strand
CCCAGGGAGCCGATCAGCACCGCCGCCAGCACGCGCTCGCGCACCGAGAGGTACATGGTGATGGCCGCGAAGAAGGCCAGCAAGGTGGGCGCGACCCCCATGCGGAAGACGATGGGTAGCGAGAGCAGCAAGATCGCCAGCGCCGAGGTCTGCCAGCGCGCCGCCGCGCGGGGGAAGAAGAAGTGGAAGTCGTAGAGGAAGTAGTACCCGCGGCGCAGCAGCAGCACGAGCATCACCACGATGAGGGTGGCCAGGAAGGCGATCAACGCGATCGTGACGAAGTCGGCGATCATCGGGCGCAGGTAGCGCGGGTCGCTCAACGAGGCGACGATGCCCTTCTGCAACGACACCACGTAGCGGGGAATGCCGCTGGGATCCGAGGCGAAGTAAAGCCGGGTGAGCAGGAACCAGGTGGCGGGAAGTTCGGGCGCGAGCTCCGAGGCGCTCACCGCGATCTCCACGGCCGCACCACTGTCGCCGGCCGTTTCCCACGCTTGCGCGGCGCGCAGCATGCCCACCGCCCACAGCTCGATGTTGCTGGAGCCGATGAGGCTGCGCATGGCGAGCAGCTCTTTGCGCGCGGCGTGCTCGGCCTGGGCGTTTCGCGAAGCGTTGGCTTGCCGCCACTTGAGCCAGACCGCGTTCAAGTCGGAATCAGAGATGGTCTTGACCACCATCGGCGGCGGCTCTTTTTTCAAAGGCGGCTCGGGCTTTTGCTGCTGCCGCTGTTGTTCCTGGAGCAGTTCCTTGCCGGTCTTCTTCGGCGCCTTCTTGATGGTGGGGGGCGCGACGAGCGTGCCGTCTTCCACCGGTTCGTCTTCGACCGTCTCGGTCGAGCCCGGTGCGTCGGGTTCACCCAGGCCGTCTTCGACGGGCTCCTGCCGCGCCCGGACTTTCTTCGTCGGAGCGGCGTCGGGATCGACAAGATCGACCTGGGCGAAGGCCGTTGTCGGAATCAGCCACGCGAAGGCGAGGAAACACGCGAAATTTCTCATCGGGGGCGCGCAGAGCCTACCTCTGGATCTCAGCGGTCGCGAGCACTTCGACGAGGGGTGGGTTAGAGGGCGCGCATGGGTGACATCGGCAACGCAGTGGAGCGGCTCGCCACCATCATGCAGCGCCTCCGGGCACCGGGCGGCTGTCCGTGGGATCGGGAGCAGAACCTGAAGTCACTGCGGCCCTACCTCATCGAGGAGGCGTACGAGGTGCTGGAAGAGATGGACCGCGTCTCGGAAGGGGGGCCCTGGGGGCCTCTGGCCGAGGAACTGGGCGACCTGCTTTTCCAAATCGTCTTTCATTCGCACCTGGCGTCCGAACAGAAACACTTCGACCTGAGCCAGGTGGCCAACGCCATCTCGGACAAGCTCGAGCGCCGGCACCCCCACGTGTTCGGCGACGGCGCGGCGAACACCACCACCCAGGTGCTGGAGAACTGGGCGCGGCTCAAGGCGGAGGAGCGCAAGAAGAAGAACGGCCATGTGGGCAGCGTGCTCGACGGCGTGCCGAAAGATGCGCCGGGCCTGCAGCGCGCCGAGCGGCTGACCGAGAAGGCCTCGCGCATCGGCTTCGACTGGCCTGACGTCAGCGGGGTGGTGGCGAAGCTGCAGGAAGAGCTGGGCGAGTTCGACGAGGCCATGGCCAACAAGGACAAGGCGGCCATAGAGCACGAGCTGGGTGACGTGTTTTTTTCCCTGGCCAACCTGGCCCGGCACCTCAACATCGCCCCGGAAGATGCGATGCGGGCGGCCAACCAGCGCTTCACCACCCGCTTCCACGTGGTGGAAAAGGGCCTCGAGAAGCAAGGCGTGCGGTTCGGGGAAGCCTCACTCGATCAGATGAACAGCCTGTGGGATGAGGCGAAGGCCGAGGAGAAGGCTGCGAAGGCCAAGGGCTGATCCACTTGACCCATCCGAGAGGGGCCGGTAGAGCGCGGCCTTCCTCATTGTAGTTTCGATTCAAGGAGCCGTTCCGTGGCCAACACCAAGTCCGCCGTCAAGCGCAACCGCCAGTCCATCAAGCGCAACGCGCGCAACACCGCCGTGAAGAGCACCGTGAAGCACGCCGTCAAGGCCGCGCGCGCTGCGATCGCTGCAGGCGATCCCGCGAAGGTCAAGCTGGCCGTCGACGCCGCGAGCGCCGCGCTCGACAAGGCCGCGACCAAGGGCGTGCTGCACTCGAAGAACGCGAGCCGCCGCATCGGCCGCCTGGCGCACGCTGCGTCGAAGAAGCTCACCGCGCCCGTCGCGAAGTAATTTCGCTTTCGGTAGCAGGCAGTGACACGAGCCGACGGTGCCCTCAAGGCCCCGTCGGTTTTTGTCGTTCTCGATAAAATCTACGAACGCCCTCGCTTCACTTCACTGACTGCATTCGCTCGAAGCCTTCGCGAATCGCGGCGTCGGCGACGCGACGCAACGCCGCAGCCCGATTCGACTCGGTCAAGAGCACGTCGGCGCCCGAGGGAAACTCCTCGGAGACCGCGACGGTGGTGCCGCCGACCACCACGCCGTCTTTCTTGAGCGTCAGGGAGATCGTCGCCGACATGCGGAAGACCGGCTGGCGGGGAAGCGCCGGGGCGGTGAGGAACGGGCCGCTGCTGACCGCGAGGATGGTGCCTTCGAGCACGCCTTCGGCCTCGGGTCCACCCAGCCGCCCCGCTCGTTCGAGTTGATCTCGCGCAGCCTGGGTAAAGGCCATCTCGGCGCCGGGTTCAGCGGTGCGATTGATGAACATCGGAACATGCGCTGAGCGCACGGGCAGCGACGCGTTGGGCGCAGTGAAGCGGTACCCGCACCCCGAGAGCACGAG
>JAYTAT010000893.1:0-2807 GCA_043737315.1 Archangium sp. | reverse complement strand
GCCCGTGACGATGGATCAGATGGTCTACCACTCGCGGGCCGTCACCCGCGGCGCCAGGCGGGCGCACGTGGTCGGCGATCTGCCCTTCATGAGCTACCAGAACTCGGTCGAAGAGGCCGTCGCCAACGCTGGCCGGCTCGTCGCCGAAGGTGGCGTGGGCAGCGTGAAGCTCGAAGGCGGCTCTGAATTCGCCGACGTGGTCTCGCGCATCGTGCGCGCCTCGATTCCCGTGATGGGTCACCTGGGGCTGACGCCTCAGTCGATTCACAAGATGGGCGGCTACGTGGTGCAGGGCCGCGATGAAGACACCGCGCGCAAGTTGCTCGACGACGCCGTCGCCCTCGAACAGGCCGGCTGTTACGCGTTGGTGCTCGAAGGCATACCGCTCGAGCTCGCCAAGACCATCACCGCGCGCCTCTCGATTCCCACCATCGGCATCGGCGCTGGCAAACACTGCGATGGCCAGGTGCTCGTCTGCTACGACCTGTTGGGCCTCAACCCGCACTTCAAGCCGAAGTTCGTGAAGCACTACGCGATGCTCTCGAACGACGTGAACGGCGCCGCCAAGGCGTTCTTTGATGAAGTGCGCACCGGTTCGTTCCCCGACGAAGAACACTCGTTTCGCAGCAACACGATGCGCCTGGTCGCCTCGAACCCCGACGTCGAGACGACGGAGCGGGATGAAAAGCACAGCGTGTTCGGCGTTCCGGTCTGACCCGTGCCCACCCCCGTCATCTGGGAGACGCCAGGCGAGGTGCGCGCCTGGGTCAAGTCGGTGCAGCAGCGCGGTCAACGCATCGCGCTGGTGCCCACCATGGGCTTTCTGCACGAAGGCCACCTTTCCTTGATGCGTGAGGGCGGCCGGCGCGCCGACCTGGTGGCCGCGTCGATCTTCGTCAACCCCACCCAGTTCGGGCCGCAAGAAGATCTCTCGACCTACCCGCGTGACGCCCAAGGTGATCTCGAAGGCTGTGGCAGCGCGGGGGTCTTCGGCGTGTACATGCCAAAGCCTTCTGCCGTGTACCCGCCCGGCTACCAGACGTACGTGAACGTCGAAGAGGTCAGCCAGGGGCTCGATGGCGAGAAACGCCCGGGGCACTTTCGAGGCGTGGCGACGGTGGTTGCCAAGCTGCTGGCGCTGTTCCGGCCCGAGGTCGCGTTGTTCGGCGAGAAGGATTACCAGCAGCTCCAGGTGATTACCCGGCTGGCGGCCGACCTCGAGCTGGGCGTCGAGATCGTGGGCATGCCCACCATTCGCGAGAAAGACGGCCTCGCGATGAGCTCTCGCAACAGCTACCTCTCGGCCGAGGAGCGCCTTCGTGCGCTGGCCCTCTCGCGCGGGCTGTTCGCGGCGCAGCAGCAGGCGGCAGCGGGCGAAAGAGACGTGCGCAAGCTGGTGGCGCTCATCCGCGCTGAGCTCGAAGGCGTGCAGGCCCGCGAGGATTACGTCGAGATCGTCGACGCGAGCCGGCTCACCCGCCTCGAGACGCTCGAGAAGAGTGCCCCGGCGAGGGCGCTCATCGCCGCCTTCGTGGGCAAGACCCGCCTCATCGACAACATGGCCCTTCAGCTGGGCTGAAAGCCCTCTCGACATTCAGCAGCCATTGTCGGAGACAGGGAGCGCATGGCCGAGAAGCCCAACGCAGACGAAAAGCTCATCTGCGAGAACCGCCGAGCGCGATTCGACTATCAAATCGATGACACCATCGAGGCCGGCTTGCAGCTCACCGGCAGCGAGGTCAAGGCGCTGAGGGCGGGCGAAGCCAGCCTGTCTGACTCGTACGCCCAGCCCGAGCGGAACGAGCTCTTCCTCTGCAACGCCCATATCGGGGCGTACAAACCTGCCTCTTTCTTCAGTCACACGCCCATCCGGAAGCGAAAGCTGCTGCTGCACCGGGTCGAGATCGACCGCTGGGCGACGAAAGTGAAGGAGCGCGGTTATTCGATTGTCCCGTTGGTGATGTACTTCAAGAACGGCAAAGCCAAGATCCGCCTCGGGCTGGGCAAGGGCAAGACAGGCCTCGACCGCCGCGACACGATCAAAGACAGAGAAGCCAAGCGCGAGATGGATCGCGCCATGCGCAGACGGTGACGAGACGTGAGCGACCGGAAACTGAAAGAAAAGAAAGACCGCGTGCTGGAGGCTCTCGAGCAGGGGATGACGCAGATCCACCTCGACGCCCGCCGCCCCGGAGTCCTCGTGCCGGAGAAGTTCCGCACCGAGCACCACCTGGTGCTGAACATCTCGTATCGCTTCGACCCGCCCGATCTCTCAGTCAGTGAGTGGGGTGTGCGTCAGACGCTCTCTTTTGGTGGCAGCCGCTTCACCATCGGCGTGCCGTGGTCGGCGCTCTACGCGGTCGCATCGCTCGCCACGCGCGAGTTCTGGATGTTCCCTGATGATCTGCCGCACGAGTTGGCCGATGCCGCGACCGAAAAGGTGAAAATGCCCCCGGCCGACGGTGATGGCGAGCCCCCGGAGAAGCGGGCCCGTGCCGTGCTGCGGGAAGTGGTGCTCGAGAAGCGGTCGGATGACGATGAGGGTCCGCCCGAGCCGCCGACGGCGCCTCGCCGGGGTCACCTTCGCGTCGTGAAGTAGCCTTACTTGCCCGCCGGCAGAGGGTCGGGGTGAGGCCGTTGGCTCTATTGACGCTTCTGCCAGGCCGCGAGTGAAGCCCCGGCCCTGTTCGCCACCGCGCCCCGCAGAATCGGAGTCCACCCCAGCAACAACCCCGCGGGCCCGAGCGCCTGCCGGCTCCACCGCCAGAAATCGAATGTGTCCACGTGCCGGGTGATGCGCCCGTTCA
>JAYTAT010000892.1:0-6961 GCA_043737315.1 Archangium sp. | reverse complement strand
CCGGCTACGTGGGCAGCGCGATCATCTCGATGCTGCTGCTGGTGGCCTCCTTCCGCTTCAACGCGCGCCGCATCATGTTGGCAAGCGCCTGCGTGTGGCTGGCCGCCATGGGCCTCATCTACGCGCGAGACAGCTTCACCCTCGCCTTCGCGCTGGGCATGGCCGCGCTCTTCGGCGTCGGCGCGAAGTGGCTGCCCGACGCGCTGGTGGGCGCACTCAATCTCTTCATCGCCAGCTTCACCGCGCTCTACGCCGTGATGGATCTGAAGGACGACCTCTGGAACTCGGCGGTGCGTTCGCAAAGCGACGCGCAGCTGCTGGCCGATCTCACCATCGTGCCGGCGCTCGTCTGGGCCGCCTTGTGGACGCTGGTCTCGGTGCTGGTGCTGCTTGCCGGGGCGTGGGTCGCGCTGCGGGCAAAGCCGAAGCCGCTCACTTCGCTGGCGTCGACGACCTCGCTGCAACCCGCGAAATGATCCACATCACCGCGCCCACGGCCATGCCGAGGGTGAAGATGACGGTGACCGTGGTGAGGCCGTAAATGAAGCGTACCCCCAGCGGGCTTATCTGCTCGTCGACCCACGCCCGGCGCAGCGGTTCGAACAAGCCGAACAATTCGAGGGTGCGCGCGGGGAAGGCCTCCAGCGAGAGCGAGACCCGCTCGATCCACCGCGGGCTCCAGGTGCGCCGCACCAGCTCCACCAGGACTGCAATCAGCAGGTAGAGGCCCGAAAGTATCGAGGCGTTGGTGACGCTGATCTTGAAGACGGGGACGTTGGCCATCTCAGGTCACGCTCACTGCGACAGCTGCTTCTTGAGGGCGGTCAGTGTCTTCTTCACCCGGGCCAGATCGTTCTCGTTTTGATCGATGAGCAGCACGGCCTCGTACTGACTAATCGCCTTGGGCAACGAGTCGCCACCCTGCTTCGCCAGGCCATCGGCATACGCGAGCCGTGCCTGGCTCCACGAGCCATCGAGCTCGGCCGCCTTGCTGTATTGTTCGACCGCCCTGGCCTCGTCTTTCTCGCGTTTCGAGACCTCGGCGGCCGCGAACCACACCGCCGAGTGGAA
Source organism: Archangium sp. (assembly GCA_043737315.1). Lineage (GTDB taxonomy): Bacteria > Myxococcota > Myxococcia > Myxococcales > Myxococcaceae > Archangium_A. Next base: position 5,890 of record JAYTAT010000892.1, on the reverse strand, counting down.
AGGCGCGCTGGCCATCGCGTCATCGACCGCGCTGCGAGCCCCCTTCATGTCGTTGCCCGCGAGGTGCACCCGGGCGAGCGTGGCCTGCAAAAAGCCCTTTTCCCAGGCGTTGTTGGAGTGGCTGATCAACTGGCCGAGCACTTCGCGCGGTGGCGGCTTGCCCTTGCCTACGGGCCTTGCGTGCAGGGGCCCTGCGAGCCCACACACCGACCTGGGATCTTCCCGGAGCGCCGCTTCGAAGGCCTTGACCGCGGTGTCGTTGTTGCCCTGGCGAACGAAGGCGTTGCCGATCTCACAGAAGGTCTCGGCGTCTTTCGGGTTCAACTTGTTGGCCTTTTCCAGCGCCGACATCGCGTTCTTCCCGTCGCCCCGCGCGAAGAGAATGAGCGCCTTGGTGCGCCAGACCTCGAGCTCGTCGGCGTTCGAGGAAACCTTCGCCGAAGCGGCCTCGGCGTCCTTGAGCCGGCCCGCCTGCAGGTAGACCAGCGCCGCGTCACGCCACGCCTGCTCGAGCGCCGGGTTGTCCTGCGTCCACGCTTCGATCTGCTTGACGGCCTCGGGCACCTTGCCCAACGCGAGCAACGCGCGGGTGAGCAGGTGCCGCGAGGGACCATGGCTGCCGTTGCGCTCGACGGCGCGGGTCAGCGGCTCCATCGCGACTTCAGGCGGCACGCCGGCCTTGAGCAGCAGCTCGCCCAACAACGCGTTGCCTTCGTAATCTTGAGGGTCTTTCGCGGCCTCCTCCAGCTGAGTGCGCGCTTTGTCGAGGGCGCCCTTCTGCATGTACAAGCGGGCGAGCGCGACCTGTACGGTGGCCTTGTTGCGCCGCAGGGTGGCGGCGAACTTTTCCAGCGTCTCGATCGACTTTTCCGACTGGCCCTCTTCGGAAGCGTCGGCCAGCGCAAGGTACACGGCGGCTTCCGCGGGGTACTTGCCGTTGACCTGCGTCGAGATCAGCTCGGCGCGCGACTTCTTTGCCTCGCCCATGCGGAAGAACGCGATGCCGCGCAACAACGCGACCCTGCGTGCGTCTTTCTCGGGCTTGAGGCGATCGATGAGCTCCTTCTCACGCGAGCGGGCCAGCAGCACGCGGCCCAGGCCCTCCTTCGCCGTCTCACTCTTCGAAGCGAGCTTGAGCGCGTCTTCGAACGACTTCTGCGCCTGCGCCATCAAGCCGGCCGTTCGCTGCGCGGTGCCAAGCGCCATCGCGAAATCGAGCGCGTACTGCGTGTAGAGCGGCTGCCCTTCACCGAGCGTCTTGAGCGCCTCGTCGTGTCTGCCGTTGGCCGACTGCGCCCGGCCCAGCATCAGCGTGTAGCGGCCCTGCAGCGCCGTGGGCACTTCAGCCGATTTGGGGAGTCCCTCGAGATCCGCCAGCGCCTCGGGCAGCTCGCGGCCCAGCTCGAGCCGCGCTTCGGCGTGACCAATGACGCGGGCCGGGTGGTACTTCGAGAGCGACTCGGCGCGGCTGAGCATCTCGAGCGCGGTGTCCCAGTCTTCGAACGCCAGGTAGTAGTCGCCCAGCGCCACCAACGCGCGCGTGTTGCGCGGGTCGAGCTCGGTGGCTTTCTTGAGCTGCGCCAGCGCCTCGTCGTACTTCTTATCAGCCAAAAGCAGCCGGCCGGCCTGCGACTTCACCGTCGCCTTGTCGAGGTCTGAACCGAGCAGCTGCTGCCGCGCGGCGGCCTTGCCCGCTTCATCGGCCGTGAGGAAGTCGACCACCAGCGCGAGGTCAGGCCGCGAGTTGCGTGCGGTGGGGTTCGAGAAAGCGAGCACCGCCGCGTCACGATCTGCCGGCGCACCACCGTGCTCGGCGTAGAGCAACGCCTTGGCAAAGCCGAAGAGCGAGAGCGCCCCGGGGTTGCCGTCATCCATCTTGAGCGCGTGCTCCAGGGCCCGCACGGCGGCGCCGTACTGCTCCTTGGTGTCGGCGTTCACGGCAGACAGGCCCTTGGCGATCGACGTGTCGAGCGTCTCGCCCTGGTTCTTCACGCGCGTCCACACGAAGGATGAGCCGAGCCCACCGAGGATCACCAACGCTGCGGCCGCCGCGGCGACCTTGAGCCCGTGGGTCTGCATGAAGGTCTTCTTCTGCTTGGTGACCTCCAGCTTGGCGCGCAGCTCGCGCTCGTACTCCTTGGCGATCGCTTCGGTCGCCTGGGTGTTGAACTGCACGTTCGGCACGTTGGGCGCCGAGGGCGGCTCGAGCGAGTCGTCTGGAATTTCGTCGAGCAAACCGCCCGAGCTGCGCGGCTTGACCACCGGCGCACCCCTGCGGGGCTGCTGGTTCATGCCCGGCATCTGAAACTCGGAGGTCGGCAGCTCGGACTGCGCCGAGACGACGTCGTCGAGCATCCCCGCGGGGCCCGGCAGCGGTGCAGGCTGCAGCACCGGAGGATCGGGTACGGCCACCGGCGGCGAGAGCCCGGAATTCACCACCACCGAAGGCTCGGTGTGGGGGTTCGAACCGCGCGGCGCCGACGGCACCTCGGGCGAAGCGCCAGAAGAGAGTGCGTCGAAGGTGCTGGTCAGACCGCGGAAGGTGTCCTGCTCATCGGTCTGCGGCGACATCGCGGCGAAGGGATCGGGCGCCTCGAGCTGGGCTGGAAGTTCCTGAGTGGAGCGCGGCTCTTCGTCGAGCATTCCGGTGATGACCGGCAGCTCACCGGTGGGCACCGGAGGCGCCGAACGAGGGGGGGCGACCGGCGTGTACGCGCTCATCAACACCGTCGGCTGTGCGTCGGGATCGTGCTTTGCCGGCATGAACGACGCGAAGACGTCGGGCTCGTCGAGCGCAGGCGGTGGTTGGGCCGCTGCAGCCAGCGCCTGCGGCTCGACCGGGGTGCTGTCGGACAGCACCGGCGCCGGACCACCCGCGAGGGCCTGCTTCGTCTGATCGAGCCACTGCGCGATGCGGCCATCGTTGGGTTGCAACGTGGCGGCCCGCCTGAGAATCGGGAGCGCCGAGCGGTAGAGCCCCTTGCGCAGCAGCGCTTCGCCGATCAGGTTGTACGCGTGCGGGTTCTCGCGATCGATGTTCACCGCGAAGTCGAACTGCTTCATCGCGTCTGCGGCCTTGCCGGTGTTGATCAGGGCCTTGCCCCAGAGCACGCGGCCCGCGACTGAGTTCGGGTGATGCGTCACGCCCTGCTGGCAGGTCGTTATGGCGCGGTCGTTGTCACCGCGATCAAGGTACGCACGCGCGAGCTCGACGAACACGGTGCTCGACGGATCCTGCGCGAGCATCTGCTCGTACTTCTCGACCATCGGCTTGGACATTGCGGGCGCGACCATACCCAACGCGGGTGCTACCGTCCCCACTCATGAACCGCCTTACTGTCACGCTGATGGCGCTGACTTTTTCCGACTGCGCGACGATCCCCAAAGGTGAGATTGAAGACCTCAAGCCCGCAGTTCGGGCTGTGCACCAGAGTTTCCGCTGGAAAGACTTCCGCGGCGCCGCCGAAATGATGGTGGCCGAGCGTCAGGAAGCCTTCATCAAAGCCCGCACCAGGCTCAATGACGACAAAGACCTCTTCATCACCAACTTCGAGTTGGAAGACGCCAAGCTCTCGCCTGACCTGCTGGTGGCCAAAGCGGTGACCCGAATCTCCTGGTACCGCCTGCCCTCCACCAACGAGCAGACCGCGACGGTCACCAGCATCTTCGTCTGGCGCGACGGCATCTGGCAGCTCGAGAGCCAGGATGACGGGCCGTTCGAAGACTTGAAGCCTGCGCCGAAGAAGAAGAAGCCCGCGCCTGTGCAGCCAGAACTCGCTGCCGACGCCGGGTAGACCCACTGCGCACAAAAAAAACCGCCCGTCGTCTCGGGGCCGGCCGAGGCGACGGGCGTCGAAGATTCCCCAATGGAATCCCCTTACCGAGGACATGACAGAGCAACGGCAGTGCCACGCCAGTGACGGCAGTCAGGCCCTGTCTTTTCGGTAGTTTAAAGAGCACCGCAGCCTCGAAGAACTGTTTGAGGCAGGGCTGATCTCTGACGTCAATGTCAGGATCAGGGGTGGTTTTTGCTATTCGCCGAGCACCGAGCGAATGGTCTCGCGCATGGAATGGAGGGGCTTCCACCGGGTCTCCGCCTGCCATCGCGAGCCGTCGACCATGCACAGGAACTGAATGTGGTCGAGCTCTTCCGGGGGGTAGCTGGCGAGGCGGTACTTGAAGAGCGTGCTGAGCAGCGGCCTTGCCAACATGTGCGGCAGGGGCAGCGGCTTGTGCCCCAGCTCACGAAAGACGGATGACAGCGGCACTTCACCGGGGCCCGTGACGTTGTAGACGCCCTTTCGACCGGGCCGCAGCGCTTCGATCATCGCGCGGCCCACGTCTTCGGTGTGAATCAGCTGCACCATCGGGTCGAAGCCGGCCATCACCCAGGGCCGCTTGAGGCGCAGGTAGTTGCTCGGCGCGTTCTTGATGGCCGCGCCCACGATGTGCACAGGGCGCAGCACCACGGTCTCGATCTCAGGGTGCCGCCAGAAAAAGCCGTGGGCCAGCATGTCGACTTCGATGAGATCGCGCACGGTGGGGAAACGGCTGGCCGCCATCAATGGCGTCTCTTCGGTCAGGAAGTTCGAGTTCTGCGGTGAGGGCCCGTAGACGTTGGCGCTCGAGAGCATCACCACCTTCTTCACGCCGTACTTCGCCGCGCAGTCGAGCACGCGCATGGTGCCCAGCACGTTGAAGGAGTGGTGATCTTCCTGGCTCATGCGCGGGTCGTGCATGATCCCCATGTGGATCACCGCGTCGACCTTGTTGCGGCGGAAGACCTCGTCGGTCTTCTTCTTTCGCAAGTCGACCTGCACGTGCTCCACGTCTTTGGGGCGCCCTACGAAGGGCCTTCGATCGATGCCGATGACGTCGGCCTCGCGGTGCAGCAGCTTGGCCACCACCCGGCCCAGATTTCCCGAGATGCCGGTGACCACCACCTTCGGCCGCACGGTGCTCACCAGAAGACCGCCTTCCGGTCTTTGAGGCCCTGCTCGATCATCGTCTGAATCGCGGCCTTCACCACCTTCACCTTCTTTTCCAGCTCGCTGTCGTCGTCGTCCGGGCGGCCGGTGAAGAAGAGCGGATCACCGAAGTGCAACCGGTACTTCACGGGCAGCGGGAAAGGCGGGCCGTAGGGCGTCAGCGGCATCACTGGAAAACCCAGCAGCTTCGCCAGCGGCTTGAGGTTCACCACCGCGGGTGCCTGCTCTTCACCGCCGATGACGGCGATGGGCACGATGGGGGTGTTGGTCTCGAGCGCGAGGCGCATGAACCCAAGGCCAAACTCCTGCAGCTGGTAGCGCTGCGGGTAGAGCTTCGAGATGCCCTTGAGCCCCTCGGGGAAGACGAGGATCGCTTCGTCTTTCTCCAACAAGGCGCGGCAGTTCTCGGGCGTGCCCACCACCTGGCCGATGCGCGCGAAAAAGGTGGAAATGAACGGGAGCGTCGGCACCCACTTCTCCACCATGCTGCGAATGGGCCGCGGGTGTTTGGCTTCGGTGAGCATCGCCACGCCGATCATCGCGCCGTCGACCGGCAGCTGCCCTGAGTGATTGGCGACGAGCAGCACGCGCCCGGCAGGCACCTTCTCGAGCCCGAAGGTGTCGACGCGGAAATAGTTCTTGTAGAGCCAGAGAAAAGGCCCGACCGCCGAGAGCGCGTAGTCGAGGCTGTAACCCCAGGGGTCGACGCCGTACTCGTTCTGGGGGCGGCTCCCTTCGAGGCGCTCGTCGAGATCGGTGCCCGCCATCGACAGCGTCCACTTGCGCAGGCCCTGCTTGAGCATGTCGGAGAGTCGTCCGTTCACGGGCGCGAAACCTATACCCACTTGCGCGCCGGAGCGGGAAACGGAACTGGCCGAGGTGCGCTGGGTAATGAGAGAATG
>JAYTAT010000891.1:0-6961 GCA_043737315.1 Archangium sp. | reverse complement strand
TGCAGCGTGTTCTGCAGGCGCGAGAAGTCGATCTGCAACGAGGCCTGCCGAAAGAGCTGGGCGAGGCCACCGCGGTTGCCCTGCATGGCGGCGGCGGTGAGCGGCGACATCTGGCCTGCGAGGCGATCGAGCATCCAGACGATCATCTGGATCTCGTCTTTGCCGAGCAGCCCTTCTTCTTCGATGCGGGCGAGCAGCGACTTCTCGATGTTCTCCAGCGTCTTCGAGGCGCCCGCGAAGAAGAAGTCGAAGGCCTTGTCGAAGAGCAGCACGTCCTGCGCGCGTTTGCAGAGGGTGGCCTTGAGGGTGGCGCGGGTGAGATCACGCTCTTCCACGCCGACTTCCGCGAGCGCACGCACCGCGTCGTTCGCCTCGCTGATGGCGACCTTGAGGCCGTTCTGCCTCAAGACTTCGACGAACTCGACGATGCGCTGCTCCACAAAACCTTGTCTCCCTCTCCCTGCGCAGCGGGGAAAGGGTCGGGGTGAGAGGCCTACCTGCTGAAGACCATCAACGCTTCGACATGATGGGTCTGGGGAAATAAATCGAACACCTGCAAAGCAAGCGGCCGGAAGCCGCGAGCACTGAGTTCTTTTGCATCGCGAGCGAGACTCGTCGGATCGCACGCCACATACACGACCCGCTCCGCCAACAACCCCGCCGCCCACCGGGCCACGCCGGGGGCCCCCGAACGGGGTGGATCCACCAGGAGCTTCTCGAAGCGAGCACCCTCGAGTACCAGACCATCGGCGATCGACGACGAATCGCCCTGAACCAACCGCACGTTGCTCACACCGCTCTTCAGAATCGCCTGCTGAGCCAATGCCACCGAGAGCGAGGCCGACTCCACAGCCAGTACCTGGGTGACCGAAGGCGCGATGCGAAACGTGAAGTTGCCGTTGCCCGAATACAGCTCGAGCACCCGATCGGTCGAGCGCAGCTCGAGCAACTCGACCGCCGCCTGCACCAGCCGCCGGTTCACCGCCACGTTCGCCTGCGCAAACCCATCGGGCCGATGCAGCACGCCGTCTTCTTCCAGCACGGGGTTGCCCACCAGCTCAGCCTGGCCTTTGTCATCGCCCGGCTGAAGAATCGCGCCGTCGATGAGCCCATCGCGCAGCGCGAGCTGAATCGCCTCGCGGTGCCGAGGGCGCAGCTGCGCCTTGAAGTGCAGGCTCACCGCCACGCGGCCCTCGCACTCCAGCAAGCGAACCTCTTCGAGTTCCTTGAGCGTGTTGGCCCCCAGCCGCTTCGCGAGCACCGCGGGGAAATCGGCCAGCGGCCTCGTGAGCGCAGGGCACCGCGGCACCTCGACGCGTTCGTGGGTCGCGCGGCCGTGAAAACCGAGCGCGCCGTTCACCGGGTGCAGCACGGCCCGCCGCCGGTAGCCCAGCGGCTCAGCTGACTTGACCGTGGGCAACAGCTCGTACGAGCCCCGTTCCACCCCGCCCACGTGCTCGAGCGAGGACAGTACGATCTCCAGCTTGTGCTGCAGCTGCGCTTCTTCCTGCAGGTGCATCCAGTCGCAACCGCCACACCGGTCGGCCAGTGAACACGGCGGCGGCCGTCGCGAGGGGCTCAGCGTGAGCAGCTGCAGCACGTCACCGCGCAGCGTCTTGCCGGCCTCACCCACCTCGGCGAGCACCCGTTCACCAGGCAATGCACCCGCAATGAAAACGGCGCGACCCTCGTACTGGGCCACGCCGTCACCGGAGTTCGACAGCCGATCGACCAGCAGCTCCAGCTTCACCATCACTTCTTCACGGGAACCGTCGCGTCGGGCAACTCGGCGCGCAGGCGATCGACGAAGCGGGCCAGGCGGCCCTTCTTGTCTTCATCGATGTCCACGAACTCGAGGCCCATGCCGGGCACTTGATCCGAATCGGTATCGGGCGGGTGCGCGCGGATGACGCGGCCGGTGAGGTCGAAAGGAAACGCGGCGTCTGGCAACGAGACGATGAGCCGCACGATGCTGCCCACGGCCAGGGGGTTGCGCGTGTTGATGAAGATGCCACCGCGGCTGATGTTCACCGCCCAGTCGGTGATGAAGCCGTCCACCGTGCGGTAGGCGACCAGCAGCTCGTGCTGGAGGCGCTCCGACTTGCGTGCGGGCTGGGAGCCTTTGTCGTCGTCGCTCATGGCGCGGAGCCTAACCTCACCAGAGGGTCAAATCGCCATCGTCTTGAGATCGGATGCCCTCTTCAGCGTGGCCCCGGTCAACTTCTGCACCGACTCGACCGTCTCACCGGGGGCGATTTCACGCAGGAGCAGGCCCTCAGGGGTCACGTCGATCCACGCGAGATCGGTGCAGAGCGCGTGTACGCAGCGTTTGCTGGTCAGCGGCAACGTGCAGGCCTTGAGGATCTTGTGCCCACCGTCCTTGGTGGCGTGCTCCATGGCCACCACCACCCGCTTGGCGCCGACCGCCAGATCCATCGCGCCGCCCATGCCCTTGACCATCTTGCCGGGGATCATCCAATTCGCGAGGTCGCCGAACTCACTGACTTCCATCGCGCCGAGCACGGCCAGATCGATGTGCCCGCCGCGGATCATGCCGAACGAAGCGGCCGAGTCGAAGTACGCAGCGCCGGGCAGCTCGGTGACGGTCTCTTTGCCCGCGTTGATGAGGTCGGGATCTTCGTGGCCTTCGATGGGGTACGGGCCGGTGCCCAGCATGCCGTTCTCAGACTGGAGCACGACCTCGACGCCGGCCGGAATGTAGTTGGGGATCAGCGTCGGCAGGCCGATGCCGAGGTTGACGTAGAAACCGTCGCGGAGCTCTTGGGCGACCCGCATGGCGATCTGTTCACGAGAGAGGGGCATGTGAGTTCCTTTAAGCCTGCTTGCGAACGGTGCGCCGCTCGATCCACTTGTTGAGACCTGCCGACTGAATCACGCGCTTCACGTACACCGACGGCACGTGGATCGAGTCGGGGTCGAGGCTGCCGACGGGCACGATGTGTTCGGCCTCGACGATGGTCACCTTCGCGGCCATGCACATCAGCGGCGAGAAGTTGCGGGCGGTCTTGCGGAAGACGAGGTTGCCCCAGGTGTCTGCCTTCCACGCGCGCACGATGGCGAAGTCGGCCTTGAGCGGCTGCTCGAGCACGTACTCGTGGCCGTCGATCACCCGGGTCTCCTTGCCTTTGGCGACGTCGGTGCCCACGCCGGTGCGAACGTAGAAGCCGCCGATGCCTGAGCCGCCGGCCCGAATGCGTTCGGCGAGCGTGCCCTGCGGGTTCAGCTCGACCTCGAGCTCACCCGAGAGGTACTGGCGCTCGAATTCTTTGTTCTCGCCGACGTACGACGAGATCATCTTCTTGACCTGCTTGTTCTTGAGCAGCACGCCCAGGCCCAGCTCGGTGGTGCCGCAGTTGTTGGCGATGATGGTGAGCCCTTTGACCCCCTTTGCCAGGATCGCGGTGATCAGGTTCTCCGGGTTTCCGCACAACCCGAAGCCGCCCGACATCAGCGTGGCGTTGTCGGGAATGTCTTTGACGGCCTCTGCGGCCGAAGCGACGACCTTGTTCATCTGACCTCCGCCCTTTCGGGCCATGGAAACGAGACAATCCTTCTTTCGCAGCAAGCCATGGAGTTCAACCTATTCCGGGTGCCGGAGGCTGCTAGAGCACGGAATCTCGATGCCGAAGACTCGCCCACGCCCCCTGGTCGCGACGGCACTGGTCTCCGTGCTGCTCGCGGCTGCGTACGCGATCACCGGCTTGTTGGGCATGCAGCTGTCGGCACCGCCGGGCAACGTGACGCCGGTGTGGTTGCCCGCGGGCCTGGCCCTCGCTGCGCTCATCATCTTCGGGCGCGGCGTGTGGCCAGGCATCACTCTGGGCTCGTTCATTTTGAACGTGATCGTCTTTCCCAACTCAGAGTCGTTGCCGATACGAGTGCTGGGCGGTCTGGCAATCGCGGTCAGCTCGACGGTCGGGTTGGTGCTGACGCATTGGCTCTTCGAGCGCAGCTCACGCAAAGATGTGTTGGGCAGGCCATCCACGTTGACGGCGTTCTGGGCCTGGGTCGCGGCGGGGTGCGCGGTGAACGCCACCGGGGGGCTGCTCTTCACCGCCATGCTGGGCGGGCTCTCGCTGAACGCGTTCCCTTCGTTCTGGCTGACCTGGTGGCTGGGCGACACCGTGGGCATTCTGATGCTCGCGCCGCTGGTGTTGGGTGAAGGCACCCCGCGCGAGGCCCGCCCACTCGAGTGGGTGGCCACGCTGGTATTGACGCTGTGTGCCTGCCAGCTCGTCTTCGGCGTGCCGGTGACCGGCCTGCACAACTCGGAAATTCCGCTCGCGTGGACCGTGTCACTGGGCGTGGTGTGGGCCGGCGCTCGGCTGGGCGGGCCCGCAGTCACCGTGCAGACGCTGCTGATCTTCACGCTGATGAGCTGGGGCACGCTCACCGGGCACGGGCCCTTTGCGCGCTGGCCTCGTGAGCTGGCGATGTTGCTCAATGACGCGTTGCTGGTGGCGGTGATGATCACAGGTCAGCTGCTCGCCTCGCTGGCGGCCCTGGCGCGATCGCAACAAGCGGCCCTCGAACGGGAGCGCGCCAGCCTCGAGGCGCGGGTGGCGGAGCGCACCCGTCAGCTCGAGGCTTCCACGCGTTCTCTGCTCGACGAGACCGAAACGCGCAGCAAGCTCACCGCGCGGCTCGGAGAGGCGCAGAAGCAGGAAGCGCTGGGCCGGCTCGCGGGTGGCGTGGCGCACGACTTCAACAACCTGCTCACGGTGGTGAGCGGCGAGGCCGAGCTGATGCGAAGCCAGGCGGGCCACCACGCCGACGTCTACGACGGAGCCGGCGCAATTCTCGCGGCGGCGCATCGGGCGGGCGAGCTGACGCGGCAGTTGTTGGCGGTCGCGCGGCGGCAGCCCACGACGCCCCGACACGTGGGTCTTCAGGCGACGCTGTCGACCAACCGGCGGCTGCTGCGCCCGCTCTTTCCCGAGAGCGTGACGCTCGACGTGACATGCACCCAGCCGTGCGGCGTGCACATGGATCCGACGCTGCTCGACCAGATCATCTTGAACCTGGCGATCAACGCGCGTGATGCGATCACCGGCCGGGGCCAGGTGAAGGTGGAAGCCGCGCCGCATGTGCTCGAAGAAGTCGCGGCGGCTGCGCTGGGGCTGCACGCAGGCCGCTGGGTGTGTCTGGCGGTGACCGATGACGGCGCCGGCATTCCCGCCGAGGTGCTGCCGCGGATCTTCGAGCCATTCTTCACCACGAAGTCAGAGGGCCGAGGCACAGGGCTGGGACTCTCGATGGTGCTGGGCATTGCCCACCAGGCGCGGGGCACGGTGAAAGTGAGCAGCCACGGGGGTCACACGCAGTTCTCGGTGTGGCTGCCAGCGAGCGATGGGCCGGTGGTCAGTGCGGTGTTGCCCGATGCGAAGGCCCTGATCGCCCCGCGTGCGGCGACCATTCTGGTGGTGGAGGACGAGCCGCTGGTTCGACGCACGGTGGTGCTGGTGCTCGAGCGTACCGGCTATCGAACGGTGACGGCGGGTGATGGCGAAGAGGCGCTGGCGCTGCTTCGGCAGCCCGGGCACGGCGTCGAGTTGGTGCTGACGGACGTGGTGATGCCGCGCATGGGCGGCGTCGAGTTGGCGCGGGCGGTGCGGGCCAGCTACCCGCTCCCGGTGCTCTTCATGTCGGGGTTTCACGAGAGCCAGGTCGAGCTGGCGGCCGAGCAGGTGTTGGGCAAGCCGTTCACCGCGGACCAGTTGGTGTCAGCGGTCGAGCTGGCGCTCAGCACCAAACCCTGAAGGCGACGAAACCGAGTCCACTCCACACTCACGAGCTCACCCCTGAATCTCTCCCCCGAGGGGGGAGAGGGAGCGAGGTATCAGCGCTCGATCATCAGCGCGATGCCTTCACCGCCGCCGATGCACAACGACGCCACGCCGCGCTTCAGATCATGATCCTTCATGGTGTGCAGCAGCGTCACCAGCACGCGCGCACCCGAAGCGCCGATGGGGTGACCCAACGCCACCGCGCCACCACGCACGTTCACCTTCGCGGGATCGAGCTTGAGGAGCTCGTTGTTCGCCAGCGACACCACCGCAAACGCCTCGTTGATTTCCCACGTGTTCACGTCGGCGACGGTCTTGCCGGTCTTGGCCAGCAGCTTGTTGATGGCATCGGCCGGGGCGATGGTGAACTCGACCGGCTTGCGCGCGGCAGCGGCGTGACCGACCACCTTCGCCAGCACGGTGAGGTTCAAGGCCTTCGCCTTCTCGGCGCTCATCAGCACCAACGCCGCAGCACCGTCGTTGATGGAAGACGCGTTGCCCGCCGTCACGGTGCCGTCTTTCTTGAAGACCGGCTTGAGCGTGGGGATCTTCTCGGGCTTCGCGTTCTTCGGGCCCTCGTCTTCCGTCACCAGCACCGGGTCGCCCTTCCTCTGGGGCACGGAGACCGCGACGATCTCGTTCTTGAACAGGCCTTCCTTCTGCGCGCGGATGGTGCGGTTGGTCGACTCGACCGCGAATTCATCTTGCGCGGCCCGGCTGATCTTCATGCTCTCAGCGCACGCCTCGGCGCACACGCCCATCGCGACGTTGTCGTACGCGTCGGTGAGGCCGTCGCTCATCATCGAGTCTTTGAACTCGACGTTGCCCATGCGGGCGCCGCCGCGCAGCTGCATGGAGATATAGGGCGCGTTCGACATCGACTCCTGGCCGCCGGCCACCACCACGTCGGCATCACCCAGCGCGATCGCCTGGTACGCCTGCACGACCGCCTGCAGCCCCGACCCGCACACCTTGTTCACCGTGACGCAGGGAACGGTGGTGGGCAGACCTGCGGCCAGCGCGGCTTGGCGAGCAGGCGCCTGCCCCACGCCGGCGGTCAACACGTTGCCCATGATCACCTGGTCGACCGACTCGGGCTTCACGCCCGCGCGCTCCAGCGCCGCCTTGATGACCACCGCTCCGAGTTGGGGGGC
>JAYTAT010000890.1:0-2811 GCA_043737315.1 Archangium sp. | reverse complement strand
GCGGGGAGAGGGTCGGAGTGGGAGGCCGCGGCTCACACCTCGCGAAGCCGCAACACATCAACCTCGACGTCGCCCAGAATCGCCGCGTACCGATTCGTCCACCCGAGCGCCTCTTCCTGAGTCGGCACGTCGATGATGGAGAACCCGGCGATCAACTCCTTCGACTCGGTGAACGGCCCGTCGATGACCGTACGCTTGCCACCCTTGAACTGCAGCCGCACCGCCTGCGAGCTGGGCCGCACGGCTTCGCCCGACTGCAGCACCCCGGCCTTGCTCATCTCGTCCATCAACGCGGCCATCGCCCTCACCTCAGACGCCGTAGGCGGGGTGCCGGCTTCGGTCTTCTGATCAGCCATGTTCAGCAAGAGAAAGTGCAGAGGAAGGGGCCCTGAGGGCCTGGGCATCACGCCGATGTCCCACGGCTCGGTCACCACGCCGAGCTCCACGTCGGCCTCGCCCCGCAGCTTCCCGAAACGTCGTGCCCAGCCCAGGGCCTCCTCCTTCGTCTTCACCTCGAGCTGGATGAAGCCCGCGAGCAGCTCGTTGGTGCCCGCGTAAGGCCCCTCTTGGGTGGACACCACCTCGCCGCCGCGGAACTGCAGGCGCGTGCGGTACGTGCTGCCCCTCAAACCCGCCCCGTTCTTGAAGATGCCCTTCTTGAGGCTCTCCTGAATGAGGGTGCCCATGCCTTGAACGAGGTCCTGGGGGATGGGTTCGCCTTCTTTGAGCTCGACGCCGACTTTGTGCATCACCATGAATCGCATGTTGTGTGCCTCCTGCTTCGGGAAAATCTGTGCGTTCAATAGACGTCGAATGACTCGTCTTCAGATCGACAGTCGCTTCACGAATTCGCCTTCGCACGGGCCAACAGCAGCGCCCGCTCGCGTGAGTTCTGGGTCAACGAGGCCGCCTTCTCGAACTCGGCCCGGGCTTCCTCTGGCCGGCCCAGCTTCTCGAGGAGGTCGCCCCGCACGCTCGGCAGCAGGTGATACCCCTTCAGAGCAGGCTCGGTCATCAAAGGGGTCAGCAGCGCGAGCCCCGCGCCAGGGCCGAACGCCATGGAGTGCGCCACGGCGCGGTTGAGCTCGATCACCGGAGAGGGCGTGAGAGCGACGAGCTGGTCGTACAACGAAGCGATGCGGCGCCAGTCGGTCTCATCCGCCGTGGGCGCGCGCGCGTGGCAAGCCGCGATGGCCGCCTGCAACGCGTAAGGCCCTTCGACGCCGCCGGCGCGCTCCAGCTCGGCGAGGCCGCGGCGAATGAACAGCTGATTCCACTTCGAACGATCCTGCTCCAGCAGCAGCACGGGCAAACCACCGGGCCCCACACGCGCGGCCGACCGGGAGTGCTGCAGCTCCATCAACGCGAGCAGGCCGTGCACTTCGGTTTCCTGCGGCGCAAGCTGCGCGAGGATTCTGCCCAGGCGCAGCGCGTCTTCGCACAGCCCCGGCCGCATCCAGTCGTCGCCCGCCGTGGCGGAGTAGCCCTCGTTGAACACGAGGTAGATGACGCCCAGGACCGAGGCGAGGCGCTCGGTCAACTCAGCACCGCGGGGCACCTCGAAGGGCACCTTCGCTTCCGCCAGACTCTTCTTCGCGCGCACGATGCGCTGCGCGATGGTGGGCTCAGGCACCAGGAACGCGCGGGCAATCTCGGCGGTGGTGAGCCCGCCCAGCAGCCGCAACGTCAACGCCACGCGTGCTTCGGTGGGCAGCACCGGGTGACAGCTGATGAAGATGAGCCGCAGCAGGTCATCGGCGACGTGCTCGTCCAGCGCGGCATCGAGGTCGGGGGTGAGTGACCGCTCGAGCTGGTTGGCCAGCGCCTCGTGTTTCCGGGCAATGAGCGACCCACGCCGGAGTTGATCGATCGCCCGGTGCTTCGCGCTCGCCATCAACCAGGCACCCGGGTTGTCGGGCACGCCTGACCTCGGCCACTGCTCCAGGGCCGCGACCAACGCATCTTGCGCGAACTCTTCGGCGAGGCCGACGTCGCGCACCACCCGGGTCAGCCCGCCAATCAGCCGGGCTGACTCGATACGCCAGAGAGCATCGATGGTGCGCGTGAGGTCGGTCGCCACGAAGCGTGAGTCGCCCTGGCCGCCCTGCTCTTTCGTCAATGCCGGGCGGATTCGCGAACCTTGCGCTCGGCCTCGAACACCTCTGGCACCTTGTTGACCATGTCGCCGAAGTCGGCGTCTTCCGCGAGCTGTCGCAGCTCGAGTTCACCGTCGACGAACGGGCACCGCTTGAAGAGCTCGATCGCCTCCTCGCGCGACTTCACCTGCACCAACCAGAAGCCAGCGACGAGCTCCTGGGTCGCATTGAAGGGACCGTCGACCACCGTGCGCTTGGTGCCATTGAACTGAATGCGCGCGCCCTTGCTGCTGGGAAGCAGCCCCTCGGCCGCCAGCATGACCCCGGCTTTGCTCAGCTCATTGTTGAACTTGCCCATGTCCCTCAGCTCGGTCTGCGTGGGCATCTTGCCGCCTTCAGACTCTGTGCTCGCCTTCACAATCACCATGAATCGCATGTGTGTCTCCTTGGTCGATGCAAGCCCGACATGGGGCTCGTAATGACGTCGAACGGAGGGAGCGCAGAACGACGAAGATTTTCGGGGGGCCCGCTATTTCTGCGGCCATTCAGGCAGGCTGCAAGAACTTACCCGCGGCCAGGTGGTCGATGACCTCGCGCGCGTCGCGGATCTTCAACATCGTCAGCGCGGCGTTCACCGTGGTGGGGCGCTCGAAGGCCGCCAACACGTCGAGCAACGCGGCGCCTTCTTCACCTTGCTGAAGAAGCGGGTCGGAGA
>JAYTAT010000889.1:0-2812 GCA_043737315.1 Archangium sp. | reverse complement strand
GGGCCGGGAATGGCGTTGCCCATGGTCACCCCGGCGAACGCCGAGCCGGGAATGCCGATGTAGGGCCGCGTCGCGTCGAGCGAGTTGGTGACGTCGAGCACCTTGGAGCAGCTGGTCACGCCGCGACCGTCGAACGCCGTCTCGAGCTTCACGCGCGCGTCGGGCATGCCGGGGAACGCCTGGGCCACCGTCGAGGTGATGATGCGCGCAGCCTTCTGGAAGTTCACGTCGGGCGGGAAAGACACCATCGCGGCGTAGAAGGCGGCGTCGAAGGTGGCGCCCTGGTCGTTGCCCAGGAAGTGCAGCGTGCGTGCTTCCCAGACGGCGCCGGTGAAGTGCAACGAGTCTTCGTGCGACTCACCCCAGAGCACGTCGGGGCAGCGCGAGGCGTTGTCCACGTTGCGAATCGACGAGCGGGTCGGGTCGATGCGCGGGCCCACGTACGCGCCCACGATGGGGTCGTTGCCGATCATCGCGGCGATCAAGTCAGAGACGCCTTCATGCAGCGCCGACGACTCGTTGTTCGACGAGCGCGCGTCGATGGTGACGATGGTGGCCCAGTCAGCGGTGGAGTGAATGATGCCGTGGCCCAGCTCGTGCCAGAGCACCGGACCGTCGTAGGCGAAGTCGACGCCCGCGCCCTGGTAGATGACCAGCGCGTCAGAGGCGAGCACCTGCGGGGGCAGAAGCAGGAACTCCATGTTCTCGCGCGCCAGGAACATCGCGTTGTCCGTGCGGGACAAGGTGTTGCTCACGTACACGCCCTGTCCATTGGGCTCGGCGTTGTTGAAGTCGGCGTCGCTCACGTTCACCCAGACCGCGGGCAGATCCGGCCCGGCGGCGCGCATGGAAAACGGCGAGAAGCCGCCATCGCGCGCCAGCGGGCCCATCGAGAGGGCGCGCACCGCGTCGGAGGCCTTGTTCACGTGGTAGTACGCGTTGACCTCGGCGAACTCGTCGGAGTCGGCCGCGTTGTCGATGCTGGGCGCCACGGTGCCGGGCTGATCGACCGGCAGGGAGACGTAGTTGCCTGACGCGTGCACGGCCGGATTGTCGGTGGCGCGCTGGCGCTGATCACAGATGGCCACGTCGAAGTCGATCGGCCCCTGAAAGGTCTGGGCCTGGCCGGTCGCGCGCGCGGGGCCCGCGTCGGCCTGGCAGTTGAACGTGGGGCAACAGTTGAGGGCGCGAATGCGCTGACCGGTGAGGAAGCCGCCGTCGACGTGCTGCAGCTGCGTGCTGATCACCGGCGTGCGACCCACGCCCCCCTGCAGACCACCGGGGCTCGAGGCGTAGACGTTGGCGTCGCGCGCAAGGTGAGCGCGGTTTTCCACGGAGAGCACGGTGCCGTCGACCGCGACGTGCCAGCTCTCGGAGTTTTTGAGCGTCGGTACGAACGTCAGAAAGCCCACGTGTACCGAGCCGTTCACGAGGAACGCCTTCTTCGTGTAGCCACCGTACGGCACGCCATCCGAGCGCAGCCAGGCGCCGTCGACCTCGTGCGTGGCGATGACGAGCGCGTCTGCACCGGTCAATCGCGCGGTGGTCTGCACGGTGTCGAACCGGCGCAGGCTCGAGGAAAAACGCACCACCCGCTGCTGCTCATCGAAGCTGACGATGAGCTTGCTGCCGTGAAGCTCGAGCCCGTCGACGTGCTGGTTCAGGTGCACCACGCCGCCCAGCCGCGTGCTGAGCAGCCTGCCGATCACCAGCCTCGAGCGCGCGTCGAGCCCCAGCTCAGCCTTACGGGAATGGGCAAAATGGAGCGCCGCAGCGCCCGGGTTGCCGATCATCGGCGGGGTGAGCACGCCGTCCTGGAAAGTGAGGGGAGCTGCGGGCAGCGCAAACAGCAAAGCCGAGACGATGGGCAGCAACATGGAGCAGGGCTGTAGGCCGGGTTCATTTAACGGCGCAACCTTCAGACCCTCCGCGAGGCGTGGACACGACGCACGAGAAATACATCGACCTCACCCCTTTGAAAAAAAATCGTGGTCGCTGCGGCAGAGCAAAAGTTCAGCCGTGAGTCCCTGAGTTTGCGCCTCAGCCCGAAGACCCCAGTGGCTCTGCGTCGCGCACGGCAACGTGCCCGAGAAAGCGCGAGCCCAGGCTGCGCGTCTTCAAGAGCGCTACCGCTGCGAGGACATGCAGGTGCGGCCGCTCGCCGCGCGCATCGTCCTGCACGGCTGCGTTGGTGATGCTGCTCGACGGGCTGCGCTTTCGCCGGTCCCCCCTGCGTGAGCTCAGGGCAGGGCGAAATCGACGCGGCCATCGACGTGGAGCGCCGGCCTCACGAAGGTTCGCTGTGAGGTGAGGTTCCGATGGCAGCCCTCGCAGTCGCTGCGTTGCACGTGAGGGAGCGGTGGCGGCATGCCGTGACACGACGTGCAGGTCGACTGCGTGCCATCCACCAGCGTCCACCGCGGCACGGTGAACTGCCCGCCACCCGGGGCGACGGTGTAGTTCGCGATGTCGTGGCAGGCGGTGTTCGCGCAGGTCGCGCCGCGGTACACGGGCTGCGCGAGGTTGGCCCGCGCGACGCCGCTGAAGGTGACCTGGGCGAGGCCGTCGAGGTGCTGGCCCTGAGTGACGGTGGTGGGCACCACGTGGCACTCCACGCATTGCACCGCGCGCGCGAGGCCTCGGCCGACCACGTGGGCTTGATGCGCTCCGACGCCGATGAAGGTGGTGGCGGTCTCGCCGCGGGTGTCACGCGGGGGCGCTGGGTTGCCCGGTGAGCCGTGGCACGAATCACAGGCGGCGGGCTGGTTCGTGTCGATGACGCCGTCGACGTGCTTCGTGCGATCGATGAGCT
>JAYTAT010000888.1:0-6968 GCA_043737315.1 Archangium sp. | reverse complement strand
CCGAGCACGCGCAGGATCAGGAGACGCTGGTCGACTTGGCGGATCGCGCGATGTACCGGGGCAAGAAGGGCACGCGGAACATCATCTACATGGCCGCGAAGAACCTCGAGGCGACCCCGGCGAGCCGCCATCAATCAGGGCCGCTGCCGGCGATTCCACGCAAAGAAGAGTGAAACCAAAGACCCCCTCGCCCCGCGTTCGTTGCCGCGCGAGGCGGAGTCTTTTCAAGAACACGAAAGCCCCCTTCCAACACCGCTGGAAGGAGGCTCACGAGACGACTTCCGGCCTTCGTCTTTCTGGGTCGCTCTGCTTTCGGTTTTCGCGCCGACACTCAGAGGTTGATGAGGCCCATCTTGGCAGCGCGCACGACTGCCTCGACTCGCTTCTGCGCGTTCATCTTTTGCAGAATCGAATTCACGTGGAACTTCGCGGTGTGTTCACTGATGGTGAGCCGCTGCGCGATTTCCTTGTTCGACAGGCCGTCGGCCAGGAGCACCAGCACTTCGTTCTCGCGCTTGGTCAACGTGTCGTTCTCGACGGTCGTACCGGGGCTCATCAGATCGCCCACCAGCACGGGCTTGGCGCTGGTCAGGGTGGTGAGCACCGTGGGGTCGACCACGGCCAGACCTTCGTGCAGCGCTTCGATCGCCGCGGCGATCGCTTGCGACTTGCTGTCTCGCCGGATGGCGCCCTTCGCGCCAGCCTTGAGGGCATCCACGCTCTGACCCGCGTTCACCAGCGCCAACACCGGGCGCTTGTAGGTCAGCTCTCTGATCGTCTGCAGAGCAGCGACGGTGTTGGTCGTGACATCGACCACCAACACATCCGCCTGCGTGACACGCGCCGAGATCTCCAGGTTCGTCTCGACGGGGCTCAAAATCATTTGCTCCGCGTGCTCTGACAACGCCTCAACGAGCGCGTAGTCACCAAGAACGGCGACACGGAGGGGAAACGTCTTCGGGGGCAGGCCTCTCATAAGACCTCATTGATAAGGCAGGTTCGCTGGCACGCAAGGAGCCGACGGCTCCTCACACTCAAACTCACAGATGCTTCGTTCATGGATTCGGTTTCCTTGAGAAAGTGAAGACCATGCTGAGGGATGCAACAAGAGGCCCCTCCCGATCAGTCCCGCCCGAACGCCAGCATGAGGCGATCTCATGGAGTTCCACGCAGGGCGTAAGCCACTGTCATCGCTCAGTCATTTCCCTCGATTGAGGAACGATTCATGTGGCGCGCATGTCGAAGCACCCCGCGTGGCGCGCATTGCGGCCACAGCTGAAATCGGCGCTGGGTTCAGCCGGCCCGTCGTTCAGCCGATGAGCGCTTCGTGAAGCGCCAAGGTGAGCGCTTTGACCTGATCGCGTTTGACGATCAACGTGAGTTGATGCGCTGACCCGTAGCTGGCCGCCACGTGGGCGCCGAGCGCCTTCGCAGTCGAAAGCGCCTTGCGTGAGATCGACCAGTCGGCGTTGAGGCCCGTGCCCACGCAGGTCACCGTTCCGTGATCCTCGAGCAGCGTCACGCTCGCCGGCAACTTCGCGCGCAGCACCTCGGGCCCGTGCACGTCGTGCAGTGGCACCACGGCCAACGTGCGCCCCGCCTCGTCCCACAGCAGGTTTCGGCCCTTTACCTGCTGGGCATCGAGCAGCTCGAGCAACGCGTCGGGCGCCTGCGCCGTGGTGAACACCCAGACGTCGGACTCACAGGTGACGCCCTTCACACGCGAGGGGTTGGTGGTCGACTGGATCGTCGTGCCGGTACCGCCTGCGTGCGTCGATCGCGCATGAATGACGATGTTCTTCTCACGCGCGAACTCCACGGCCTGCGCGTTGAGCACCTTGGCACCGGCCGCGGCGAGCTCCTGCATCTCTTCGAAGGAGAGCGACTCGAGCTTGATCGCGCTGGGCACCACGCGGGGATCGGCCGAGTACACGCCGTCGACGTCGGAATAGATCTCACAATCGGCCCCGAGCGCCGCGGCCAGCGCGACCGCCGTGGTGTCAGAGCCTCCGCGACCCAGCGTGGTCACTTCACGGTTCTTCGAGACGCCCTGGTAGCCCGCCACGATCACGACCTTGTCGCGCGCGAGCTCTTCTTCGATGCGCGCGGGCTTCACCTCGATGATGCGCGCCTGCGCGTGCGTGCTGTCGGTGATGATGCCGCTTTGACTGCCGGTGAAGCTGATCGCCGCGACGCCCAGCTCGTGCAGCGCCATCGACAACAACGCCATCGAGATGCGCTCACCGCACGTCAGCAGCATGTCGAGCTCACGCCGCGGCGGGTCGGCGCTGATCTGTTTTGCGAGCCCCAGCAGCTCATCGGTGGTGTCGCCCATCGCCGAGACCACCACGACCAATCGCCAGCCCTCATCGCGGCGCGCTTTGACCCGGGCTGCGACCTTGCGGAGCTTCTCTGCATCGGCAACCGATGACCCGCCAAACTTCTGCACGACGATGCGCGACATGTGGCTCCTTGCCCTCGGGCGCTTAGCCCAGTGCACGATTTCGGCCAACCTACGGAATTCATTCCCGAACTCGCGTTGACTCGCTGGAAATGCTCCCTATATTCCGCGCGTTTCCGAGCGACCCCCCTTTGTCAGGCGGAGCGGCACCCATGGCGATGATCGAGGTCGAGAACCTCACCAAGAAATACCGTGACCGCGTCGCCATCGACGCACTCAACTTCCAGATCGAGGAAGGCGAGATCGTCGGTTTCCTCGGGCCCAACGGCGCGGGCAAATCGACCACCATGAAGATCCTCACGGGCTTCATACCGGCGACCAGTGGCAAGGCGCGCGTGGCGGGCTTCGACATCTTCGAGAAGCCCCTCGAGGCCAAGCGCCGCATCGGCTACCTGCCCGAGACTCCGCCGCTCTACCCAGAGCTCACCGTGCGGGGCTACCTGCACTTCGTGGCCGAACTCAAGGGCGTGCCTCGCGCGAAGGTCAAGTCTGAGATCGCTCGCGTGGCCCAGGGTACCGGCATCCGGCCCGAGCTGGGAAGGCTCACCGGGGTGCTCTCGAAGGGCTACCGGCAGCGCGTGGGCATCGCGCAGGCGATGTTGGGCAACCCGGCGCTGCTGATCCTCGATGAGCCGACCGAAGGCCTCGACCCCCGCCAGCGGAAAGAAGTGCTCGAGCTGGTGAAGTCACTGGCCGGCGAGCACACCGTGGTCCTCTCGACGCACATCCTCTCTGAGGTGAAGGCCATCTGTCAGAAAGTGCTCATCATTCACCGCGGGAAGATCGTGGCTGACGACTCGATGGCGGCGATCACCGGCGGCAAAGAGACCGGTCTCGAAGACAAGTTCATTCAACTGACGGCGGAGTGAGCGATGCGAACCATCTTCGCGATCATGAAAAAAGAGCTGACCTCGCACCTCACGACTTTGTGGGCGTGGGTGGTGTTCACCGTGATGGCCCTGCTCAGCTCGGCCTTCTTCGTGCTGCTGCTGGGCGGCTTCAAGCAGGCCCAGGACATCGCGCGTGAAGTGCCGGGTGGCTGGTCGGCGCTGCCCCCCGAAGCGCAGCAGTTTCGAAACCTCACCGACGGCGTGATGATCAGCCTGTGGGGCACCATTCTGGTGGTGACGCTCTTCGTGGCGCCCTTCTTGTCGATGCGGCTCTTTGCCGAAGAGCGCCGAAACAAGACCTTCGAGCTGCTGATGACCACGCCCATCCGGCCGATCGAGATCGTGCTGGGCAAGTATCTGGGGGCCGTGGGTCTCATCGTCTGCACGCTGGGCGTCACCATCGTCTTCCCCATCATCCTGTCGATCATCGGCAGCTCTGAGTCGGGCTCGGCGCTCGAGTGGCGCACCGTACTGCTCGGCTACTTCGCGCTGCTGCTTTGGGGCGCCACCAACATGGCCATCGGCATGTTCATCTCTTCACTGACCGAATCGCAGATGGTGGCGGCGTTCGTCTCGTTCGCGGTCGCCTTGTTGTGGATGCTGGTCAGCTCGGTTGCTCCGCGCGCGGAAGAGCCGCTGCGATCGGTGCTCAACTACCTCGCCTTCGACTCGCAGCTGCAGAACCTGATCAAGGGCGTGTTCGACCTGAAGCCGATCGTCTTCTTCACCTCGGTGATCGCGTTCTTCGTCTTGCTCACCCACCGATCCATCGAAGCCCAAAGGTGGACCTGACCATGAAGAAGACACTTGCAAGCATCGCGGGCGGCATTGGTCTGCTGCTCACCATCACGTCGGTCATCACCTTCTTCGTGACCTCTGGCTCGTTGGTGCCGTTCTTCGTGAAGCTCGGCGTGGGCGTGCTGCTCATCGCCTTCTGGGCGGTCACCGCAGGCGAACGCGCCGGTACGTGGGCCAGGTCGGCGTTCTTCTATTCGTCGTCCGTCGGGCTTGGGCTCGCCTTCATCGGCGTCTTGTTCGCGGCCAACTTCATCGTCGCCAAACGATCACCCACCTGGGATCTCACCGCCAAGAAGGTGTTCTCGTTGTCAGCTCAGACGCAGAACACGCTCAAGGAATTGAAGAACCCGGTGAAGATCATCGCGTTCGTCGAAGGCGAGACGCCCCCTCAGGTCGAGGAGCTCTTCAAGCGGTATGCGGCGCAGAGTGACAAGTTCACCTTCGAGTTCAAGGACCCACGAAAGACGCCCGACCTCACCTTGAGGTACCAGATTCGCCAGGGTCAACCCGCCGCGGTGTTGAGCTCGAACGGGCCCAGCCAGTCGCACACCATGCTCAACCTGCAGCGCCTGGGCAGCCCCGTGCTGGCCGAACAGGAGCTGACCAACGGTCTCATCAAGCTCGAGAAGGTCGGCGAACAGAAGCTGTACTTCCTCGCAGGCCACGGGGAAATCCCCCTCGACCCCGTGGGCGAAGGCGAAGATGCGCTGCTGGCCTCGCTCATCACCTTGAAGCGCATGCTGCAGGATGAGGGCTACGCGCCGACCGCGCTCAACCTGATTGAGGGCGGTGAGATCCCAGCCGATGCGTCGGCCGTGGTGATCGCGGGCGCTCGCAACAAGATCTCCGACAACGAGCAGAAGATCCTCGAGCGGTACCTCGAGCAGGGCGGCCGGTTGATCTACTTCGCTGAAGCGCAGGCCGAGCCTGGGTTGACCTCACTGCTCGCCAAGTACGGCGCGCAGATAGAGCCAGGCATCGTGGCCGACGCCAAGGTCAACCCCGAGCAGCCGTACATCGTCTATTCGCCCTTCTTCGGCGATCACGAGATCACCAAGCCGCTCCAGAAGGGGCAGCAGAACGTGGTGTTCGCCACCTCGCGCGCCATCACGCAACTCAAAGAAGGCACCCTGCCCGACCTCACCCTCGCGCCGCTCGTGCTCAGCACGCCGTATGCGTGGGTCGAGACCTCGATGGGCGAGAACCCCACCAGGGATCCCGACGAGCGCACCGGGCAGATCGTGCTGGCGCTCGCCTCGACGCGCAGGACCATTCACGCCGACCCGCGCAGGGCCGATGAAGCGCGCGTGGTGATCTTCGGCGACAGCGACCTGCTCACCGGCACCTTCGGCTACGAGCCCAACCGCAACATGGTGATGAACGCGTTCGCGTGGGTCACCCAGCAGTTGCAGAAGATCACCATTCGCCCGCCTGATCGCGACATCTCGACCATCGACCTGACCAACGACAAGCTGGGCACGATTCGCCTGCTCGCGATGGACGTCTTCCCCACCCTGCTGATGGCCATCGGGCTGACCATCTGGCAGGCCCGGCGCATGAAATGACCCAGTTTCTCGCTCCACCTCGGCCAGCCGTCCGCTTTGCTCCCGTCTGTCTCGCGCAGCGGTCCGCTGCTGGCGGTTTCGCATCATGAATCAGAGCACGAAGACCCTTCTGCAACTTCTGTCGGTGCTCGCCATCGCGGGTGGCTTCGGCGCCTATGCGTACTTCGGCGTGTACCGGGCAGATCAGCACACCAGGAAGAAGCAGGACCACGAGATGCGGCTGTTTGCGCCGCAGAAGCTCGACGAACGCACCGCGGATGGTGGCTCACCCCCGGCAGAGTTCACGAGGCTCGTGGTGACCGCGGGGGGCTCGACCACGACGCTCGAGCGTGCGCCAGGTCAAGAGTGGCGCATCGTCGCCCCCGTCAAGGCGCTCGCCGACCGGCTGGTGGTCGATGGCATCGTCAGCCTTCTGCAGACCTCGAAGTTCAAGTCGACCCTCGATGAGAACCCCGACCCGGCGGCGCTCGATACGTACGGCTTCACCGAGCCGAAGTTCGTGGTCGAGGCCACAGCGCAGGTCAACTCCGAGACCCGGTCCGTGAAGCTGATCGGTGGCATCGAGAACGTCTTCGATGGCTCGATCTACGTGCGCCGCAATGACGAGAAGATCGTCTTCACCGCTGAGGGCGGGGTGCGCTTCACCATGGCGAAGAACACCTTCGACCTGCGCGACAAGCAGCCGTTCGCCGTCGACGAGGCGAAGGTGCAGAAGATCGCGGTGAAGTCCCCGGCCAATGACTACGTGGTCGAGCGCTCCGGCGACAAGCAGTGGACGGTGGTCAAGCCTTCCCACGAGCCCGCCGATGCCTCGACCGTGTCTGCGATGATCTCGGGCGTGGCGCAGGAACGTGCCCAGGCGTTCCCCGATGACTCTGAGGCCACTCGCAAGGCGCTCGGGTTCGATGCGCCTTTCAACGACGTCACGCTCACGCTCGATGAGGGAAAGACCGTTCGCTTCCGCGTGACCCGGCAGACGGTTGATGCGGGCGACGTGTTCTTCGTGCTCCGAGACGATGAGAACGGCTCGACCCTCGCGCAGGTCGGTGCAGGGGCCACTCAGTTCGATCGCAACCCGATCGATTTGAGGGACAAGGGCCTGCTGCGCTTCAAGCGCGAGGCGGTCACGAAGATGGTCTTCCGCGACGTCGATGGGCCCGAGATCGTGGTCTCGAAAGATTCAGTCGATGCCTCGGCTGAGGGCTGGCGGGTGGTCTCCCCTCGCGCGGGCAAGGCGAAGATCTTCAAGGTCAC
>JAYTAT010000887.1:0-2814 GCA_043737315.1 Archangium sp. | reverse complement strand
TCGACGCCGCTGCTCGACTTGGTGTGACCGCGCACGCCCGTCTGCTCGTGCAGCACCACGCCCGCTTCGAGCGCGCGGGCTCGCAAGGCGGTGGAGAGCGCGAGCCGGCGCAGGCCGAGCCCACCCGGTGCGGGGAGTTTGCCGATCGCCCGCACTCCAGATTCCTGCACGTAGGCGATGGCGTCGAACTCGGCGGTCTGGGTTCGGTCGAGGTGTTGGAGCACCCCCAGGCGCTCGAGCGCGCTGAGGCCCAAAGGCATCAGCCCCTCACCACATGCCTTGTCGATGGGGCCCGCTTGTTTGTCGAAGACGTGAACGCACAGACCGCGTTGGGCAGCCCCGATGGCGGTGGCCAGACCTGCGGGGCCGCTGCCGATGATGGCGACGTCGACCTTCACCCCAACCCTCCCCCGGGGGGAAAGGGAGTTCCCGGGACCATTCTGGGCGTGTTCGCGAAGGACCTGGCGTAGTGCGTTCCCAGCGCTTCTTCTTCCACCTTCACTCTGACTCGCAGCAGCAGCGCGTTCACGACGGTAAAGACGATTGCGGTCAACCACGCGCCGTGAACGAGCGGCAGCACGAGCAGCTCGAGCACCACCGCCACGTAGTTCGGGTGCCGCACGAAACGATACGGCCCGCCCGTCACGGGCTCGGCTTCAGGCAGCACGATGACCCGCGTATTCCACCGGGGGCCCAGCGTGGTGATGGCCCAGTACCTCAGCGCCTGCGCCGCGATCGCCAGCCCCAGCGCGACGAAGCCCCACGGCGTGACGAACGGCCGCGACAACAACCACGGCTCGGCCACGCAGGCGACGAGGAACAACGTGTGGAACACGGTCATGAAGCGGTAGTGCGCAAGGCCGTATTCTCGACCGCCGCGGGCAAACGCCCACGCTGCGTTCTTCACCGAGAGCCGAAGCTCCAGGAGCCGCTCGAGACCGACCAAAACGATGAGGCCGGTGTAGAGCCACAGACTCACCATCGCAGCAGCACCAGCTCGGCGCAGAACCCCGGGCCCATCGCCATCATCAGGCCGATGTCACCGGGTTTGGCCGACTTCGACTCGAGCAGATCCGACAAGACGTACAGCACCGAGGAGGAGGACAGGTTGCCCACCGAACGCAAGGACTCCCAGCTGCGATCCAGCGCGCCCGGGGGCAGCTCGAGCGACTGCTCGAACGCCTCGAGCACCTTGGGCCCACCGGTGTGCGCGACCCAGTGCTTCACGTCGCTGCGTTTGAGCCCGTGTTTGGCGAGGAAGCCGTCGACGTTGCCGCGCACGTTTTCCAGCACCATGTCGGGGACACGCGCGGTGAGCACCACCTTGAAGCCCGAGTCGAGGAAGTCCCAGCCCATCACCTCTTCACTGTCCGGGTAGAACACCGACTCGGTGGCGATGACGCGCGGGCCTTCGCCGGCAATCTGACCGCCGCGAATGACCATCGCCGCCGCGCCGTCACCGAAGAGCCCGGCGGCGATGATGCTGCCCACCGCGATGTCGTCGTGCTGCACGGTGAGGCTGCACAACTCGACCGAAAGCAGCACCGCCGTCTGATTGGGAAAGCCCCGCAGCAGATCGCTCATGCGCGCCGTGCCGGCCACGCCTGCCACACAGCCCAGACCGAAGATCGGCACGCGCTTCACATCGGGCCGCAGACCCAGCACGTTGACCAACCGCGCATCGATGCTCGGCGTCGCAAGGCCCGTGATGCTGGTGAAACACAACACGTCGATGTCGCTCAGCTGCAGGCCGGCCTTTTCGACCGCGCCCCGCACCGCCTGCTCACCCAGCTTCACCGCTTCGCGAATCCACGCGGCGTTGCGCTTGGTGAAGGTATCGAGCGCCGGGTACTCGCCGATGGGGATCGCCAGGTGACGACCCCGCACCTGCACCGAGGCATGCAGCGCGTTGACCCGCGCGGGGTTGAACGACCGGTGCTGCGACCACAACGCCTGCAGCCCGGCCGAGAGCTCTTCTTGCGAGTGGTAGTGGGCAGGCAGGGCCCGCGAGACGCTGGCGATGAGGGGAGACATCACGGGGGCCTGACTAACCGGGGAGGGTACGCCGCGCTGCTGCAATGAGTCGAGGGCCGTCATGCAGGCATCGTTACCTCAGTTGCAGGGCGAGTACGCCTTGCCCTTGCTGGTGATGATTGGGTACCCGTTCGAGGCGCGGGTCACCGAAAGTCGCGCAGAAGTCACGGAAATCACCTGGTCTGGTGCTGCGGCAGGCCATCGTTGACCTCATACCAATCGGGCTTGCTGCCCACGAAACGGTGCGACTTGGCGGACAGCCCGGTCGGCGCAGCCAACGCACCCGCGCAGATGGAAAGCGTCGCTTCGTTCGAGTCGCTGACGAACAGGCTCGAGCCGCACTGCCGGCAGAAGCCGCGCTGCACGGTGGGAGACGCATCCCACCAGGCCAGTCCGTCACGGCGCTGAAAGGCGATGGCTCCACGGGGCGCAGCGGCATAGGCGCCGGGCCCTCCGTGGAAGCGTTGGCACTTGCTGCAATGGCACCACACCACGTCGCTCACGGGGCCTTTGACCGTGAACGTCACCGAGCCACAACCGCACTGGCCGTGGAGTTCTGCGATGGGCTTCTGCTTCTTCTTCGGCCTCGACACCTTCTTGGGCATCCAGAGACCGTACACAGAAAATCGCCCCGCCGGCTCGAGTGGAGTCGACGGGGCGCGTGTCAATTCGACGTGTGGCTCAGCTGCGGCGGCGGCGAGCCAGCGCGAGCAGGCCCAGACCGAGCGCGGCAAGCGACGCATCCATGGGGATGGCGCTGCAGGTCTGGGCGCCGTTCTT
>JAYTAT010000886.1:0-2816 GCA_043737315.1 Archangium sp. | reverse complement strand
CTTTCACGGGCCGCGCGTCGGTGAGCTGGCTGCCGATGTGACAATCCACCCCGCGCGCCTCGAGGCCCTTCATGCGGCGGCTCTGTTTGTACAGCGCGACGGCCTCTTCGAAGGGCACTCCGAACTTGGAGGTCTTCAAGCCCGTGGCGATGTACCGGTGGGTCTTCGCGTCGACGTCGGGGTTCACCCGCAGCGCGAACGGTGCGCGTACGCCCAGGCGCCGGCCCACCCGGTCGAGCAGCGCGAGCTCTTCGGCGCTCTCGACGTTGAACATGAGGATGCCGGCTTCGAGCGCGGCCACCATCTCGTCTTCACGTTTGCCCACGCCCGAGAAGACGACCTTCCTGGCGTCGCCGCCGGCCGAGAGCACGCGCGCGAGTTCTCCGTGGCTGACGATGTCGAAGCCTGAGCCCGCGTCGGCGAACAGCTTCAGCACGGCCAGCGTCGAGTTCGCCTTGACCGAGTAGCAAACGACGGTGGGCACTTGCTCGAAGGCCGCCTGCACCACGCTCAAGTGACGGCGCAGCGTGGCCGACGAGTAGACGTAGGTCGGGGTGCCCACCTCTTGCGCGATGCGGGAGAGCGGAACTTCTTCAGCCCAGAGCGCGCCGCGTCGTTCGTGAAAATGATTCACTTCTTCACCTCACAGCAGCCCGCGTCAGGTGAAATCACCCGCGCGGGGCTCGAGAGCGGTGGCTCATCGAGCGGAGGGCGCGGGGGCGCCTTGATGCCACAGCCGGCCAGGAGGATGGACAGCCAGAGCCCCCGGGCCATGCTCAGAACTTGATGCCGACGACGGCCCTGAGCGCCTGCGGGTTCTCGATGGTGACGACCCCGTCGGGGTTGGCGGTGCCGTCCGCGAACGTGCCGCCCTTCCTGAAGCCCTCGAGGGGGAAGAGAATGCCGTACTGGAGCTGGCCGTAGAAACCGTCTTCGGTCTCGTAGCGGGCGCCGCCGTTGATCTCGATGCCGAGGCTCTCGGTGGCGTTGAGGTAGCGCGCACCGGGGACTGAGTCCTTGAAGATGGCGCGGGAGTAGATGGCCGAGGCGAACGCTTCGAAGCCCTGGGTGATGCGGTACTTCGCGCGGGGCTTGAAATAGAGGCTGTCCGTCACGCCGCCGAGGATCTCGCGGTAGAGGATCATGTCGACGCGGTAGTCGCGGTTGAACCGGAAATTGGTGATTTCCTTGTCGATGCAGCCGTTGTCGCAGCGGTACTGCGGACCTTCGGTGTCGCCCAACTCGGTGGCACCGTTGACACCCGAGGAGCCGCGGCGGCGCGGGGCGTTACCGAAACCCGGCGCCAGGTCACCTGAGGCAAAGCCGATTTCGCCTCCGATCTCGAGGTCGCCGTTGAGCAGCTTGACCTCACCCTGGATGACGCCGCCGAACTGGTAGACGCCGAGCGCCTGGTTGGTGTCGGTGGAGTTCGCGTCGAGCGAACGGTTCTGGATACTGCCGAGCACGGCCGCGAACTCGGCCTCGATGCGCCACTCCTTGCGCTCCACCTTGGCCCAGAGGTCGGGCATGAAGATGTCGGCCTTGCGCAGCACGACCGCGGGGTACGCCACGGTGCTGCCCGAGGTGCCTTCGGTGTTGACCAGCGGCGCAGACAGGTCGTTGACGTTGTCGTTGCGCTGCGTGCGGTAGGTGAAGTGCAGGCCGTAGTTGAAGACGGTGCCGTTGGCGTCGAGCTTGGCGCGGCGCTCCTGCTCGGTGTCACGGCGCTGCGCGGCGATGATGTAGCTGTGCGCGTCGTCGGAGTTCGAGAGGTCGAACGGCTGACCGCCTTCGAGCGAGCGGCGCGACGACAGCCCCTCGATGTTGAAGTCCATCATCGGCGTCACGTAGAAACCGGGGAGCGGCTCGGCGGTGAAGCTGACGCGGTCGACCGTGTCACCCCAGTCGTTGTCGATGCCGTTGCCGTCGTTGTGCAGCATGCCCAGGCCCCAGTGGGCGCCCATGCGACCGAACCGCAGGATGCCGACGGGCGTCGAGACCTCGCCCCACACGCGCTTGACGGCGATGGAGTCTTGCACGCTGTTGATGCCGCTGCGCTGCGTGGTCTGGCTGGCCGAGAAGATGGAGAACTCGTTGCGATCGGCCCAGTAACCGTTGTCGCCGTTGCGGGAGTACGCGTAGTCGGGCGTGCTGCCCCAGATGAGGTTGTCGAGCGCGTCGACCTGCGCGCGCACGCGCACTTCTTCGGACACGTTGATGGTCGGCTCGAAGCGGAAGCGCATGTTCACGCCAGCCTGGGTGCGCTCGGTGAGGCTGCTGGAGGAGCGCGGGAACAGAGAGTAGCCCGCCCTGTCGATGTCCCGGTTCATGTCGAACTTGTAGAAGAGGTCGGGGCGCACGCGGAGGTAGCCGTCGAAGGTGACGAGCTCGAGCTTGCGCTTCTCGTCGACCCAGTCCTCCTGCCAGCCCTGCGCGACGGATTGGGTGGCGAGCTGGGCGCGCATTTCTTCGCGCAGCTCCTTCACTTCGCGACGGGCCGCATCGAGCTTGGCCTCGAACTCCTTACGAATATCGGAGTCGCCGTTGGAGACGGGAACGAGGGTGCCGGCATCGGCCTGAGCGAGAACGAGAGTGGAAGACAGCGCGAGGGCCGCCAGCAGGACGCGTTGCATGTGCAGCGTTCTCCGAAGGGAAATGAGACGCGCGGGATGTAGCCCAGCAGCGCGGGAGAGGGCAGGAATTTCAGGGGACTTGGACGGGGGGCCCTACGGTCACCCGGCGGCCTGATTTCGGGGAGCCCGCACAAAAAGACTCCGCCCGGCGCAGTTGATGGCGCCAGGCGGAGCGTCATGACG
>JAYTAT010000885.1:0-6978 GCA_043737315.1 Archangium sp. | reverse complement strand
AGCGGGTGTTCGGCCGTGGCCACCGCGTCGACTTTCTGCTCCAGCACGCGCGCGGCGATCACTACGTCGAAGTGAAGAACTGCCACCTGGTCTACCCGGATGGCTGCGGCTACTTCCCTGACTCGGTCAGTGAGCGCGCGACGGGGCATGTGGAAGCGCTGACCCGCCTGGTGAAGAAGGGCATTCCCGCGACCGTGCTCTTCACCCTGCAACGTGACGATGCGGTCTTGCTTCGGCCCAGCGCGTTTCACGACCCACGCTTTGCCGCGGCGATGCGGGCGGCCGTCAAAGCAGGGCTCACAGCCCGCGCCATTCGCTTGATCCCCACGCTCGAGGGGTTTCACTACGGCGGCGAGGTGCCCGTCGACGTGAGCGGCTCCGATGTGAAGCAATCGAAGCTCTGGAGCGCCCACTACGACCTGACCAGCGGGTGGGAGCGCAAAGACGGCAAGTTCGCCGGCCGTGCGATCCGCTGAAGTCGCTCAACCTTCGTTGGTGACCTTGAGGCCAGGCGTCGTCTTGAAGCCCCACGCCTTGATGAGCTCCACCGGGTCGACGAACTTCATGCCGTCTGCCTGCTGCTTGCACAGCCGGCCCGACATGCCGACGTAGGTGACGACGCCCTTTTCCATGTGGATGTGGCCGTTGAAGAGCATCTGCTTGCCGCGCGCGAGTGACGCGGTGGTGAGGATGAGGCCGGGGTCTGCCTTTGAACGGCGCGCCGCGGGCACGGCGTGCAACGAGCCGTCAGCGAGGATGGCGAAGTTCGACGCGTACTTCTGGCCACCACGGCCGCGCGCGAACGTGTCGGAGTGGTTCGCCTCGTCGTAGAGCTCGGTGATGTTGCCGCTGCCCTTGCCGGTGACCTTCTCGTAGGTCGCCCGGTTGTCCTTCACGCCGGTGATCACGTTGTAGGTCTGCACCGTGTTCATGTCTTCGGCGATCTTCGAAGGCGTCAGCTCGGTGTGCTTGAAGGCGAGCGAGTCAGCGGCGTTCGACTCCTGCGAGTAGGGGTTGAACTTGCCCTCGACCGTCATCTCGGGCTCGCCATGCGACGAGTCGTAGACCGGGTCGGGCTTGAGCTCGCGCACGTCGTAGGCAGTCGCGCCGTTCTTGATCATGCCGTTGACGGCCGTCTTCACCGCGTCGGGAATCTGCGACCCACCGAAGCTCTTGGTGGTGGTGCCCACGGTCAAAAGCTTGGTGGCTTCCGCGGTGAGCTTGGCGGCAGAGGCCTGCACGCCCGCGTTGGTCTCGGCGGCGTCACGGCGCAGGCTGTCGACTTCACCCAGCTTGGTCTGCAGCTTGCGCTTCGCGTCGGGCTCCATCATGCCGGCGAACTTGTCTGCCTCGGTCTTGATCGCCTTCTGCTCCTCCTTGGAGATGTTGCCGGCCGATTGGAGGATCGTGTCGACGTCTTTCACGTCGATCTTGCGATCCGCCGTCACACGCTGAAACGCGCTCTTCACGTCACTGACCGACATGGTTCTCTCCTGGAGGGTACGACGATGTGGGTGTTGTCGGCAGATGTACGCCAGAGTTGCGAAGATTCTTAGAACGACGAATTAAATCGAGCAGTTGCGCCTACTCGCCCATGATCTTCACGATCACCCGCTTGCGCCGTTGACCATCGAACTCAGCGTAGAAGACCTGCTGCCAGGTTCCCAGATCCAGCAGGGCCTTGGTGACCGGAATGATCACCTGGTGGTGAACCAGCATCGACTTGAGGTGAGCGTCGCCGTTGTCTTCGCCGGTCTGGTGATGCTGGTAGTCGGCTTTGGCGGGCGCGAGGTGCTCGAGCCAGGCCCAGATGTCTTCGAAGAGCCCCGACTCGTTGTCGTTGACGAAGACGCCCGCGGTGATGTGCATCGCGGAGACGAGGGCCATGCCTTCTTTGATGCCGCTCTTCTTGACCAATTGAGAGACGGTGTCGGTGATGCGCACGAGCTCCCGGCGCTGCGGCGTCTCGAACCAGAGGTATTCGGTCAGCGTTTTCATGCGAGCGCGATAGCCTACCCGCCACATGACGCCTACTCCGCTCAATGCGCCCGTGAAGCCTGCTGCGCTGCCCCTCGTCGCGCTGATTCTCGGTGTGTTGGGGTTCTGTTTCCCCCCGATTTTCCCCATCGCGATCATCCTGGCGATCGTCTCGCTGGTGAAGTCGGGTGAGCCTGCGTTTGCCGCGCGCAAGACGCTCTCGATCATCACGCTCGTGATGGGCCTGGTCTACGTGCCGGTGGTGGGCATCCTGGCGGCCATCGCCATTCCCAACTTCGTCCGCTTCCAGGCGCGCGCGAAGCAATCGGAGTGCAAGTCGAACCTCAAGGCCGCCTTCTACGCGCAGAAGGCGTACTTCGCCGACAAGGACGTCTGGGGCGCGACAGCGAAGCAGATTGGCTTCACCGTCGACGGCCGCAACCGCTACGCGTACCAGATCGGCCCTGACAGCGTGGTGCCCGCGATGGTCAGCACCACGTCTGAAGCCGAGCTGGAGGCCGGCCACCCGCCCGGGCTGCTCGAACAGGTGGGTGTGCAGGGCGACGCGGTGCTCATGACCTGCGCGGGCAACATCGACAACGACGCCACCATCGACGTCTGGTCGGTCTCCAGCGCCCAGCGAAACGTCAACGGAGAAGTGGTGCCGGCGGGTACTCCCTTCAACCACGTCAACGACGTGCAGGATTAGCCCGGAAGAGAAATTCCGGGGGGTCCGAGCGGGTGGTACCGTTGAGCCTCTTCATCCATGGCTGAGAAGGAAACGACATCGGGCGTCACGCGCACCGCCGGGCCTGAGCTCCGGTTGGTCGACCGCCGCGCGTTCGTCGGCTTCCCTGAGCTGAAGTTGTCGCCCGGAGTCGTGATCACCGACTTCGCGCTGCAGATTCCCGACGTCACCTTCCCGATGAACCTCTCGGGCGGCGCCTCGAAGTATCAAAAGAAGAAGCTCGATTTTGGCTTCCTCGAGATCGCCATCGAGGCCGAAGTCATCCAGCGTGAGGTGCGGGCGATCAGCGCGAAGCTGCCCGAGCTCGATGACGTGAAGCTGCACTTCCGCCCCGGGCACCTCGAGGTGCAGGCGCGGTTGCGTGGGCCCGAACGTACGCCGGTGACCTTCAAGGTCGCCTTCGATGGTGATGGCGAGCGGCTGGCGGTCTATCTCTACGACGTTCGGCTCTATTCGTTCTCCACCACGCCGGCGGCGCGGTTGGGCGCCATCATCAGCGAGGCCGTGCGAGACCTGGGGGCCTTGCCCGAAGTCGAACGGCGCGGCGCGAGTGGCTTCACCACGCGCGTGTTGCCCGAGCTGGTGGAGCAGGCCGCCGTCGGCCGTGGTTACAAGATGCCCGCGCTCGATCAGGCGCGGCTGGCCGAAGCGACTGTTTCATCCAAGGGCTTGCGGCTGCGCTTCAGCTCGGGTGGTTTGCCGCCGCCCGGTGCGCCCGATGAAGAGCTGCTGCTCGCGCTCGAGGGGGCCCGCGCGTTCGCAGACGCTGAAGAGCTGCTGGCGCAGAATAAATTGGCCCAGGCGCGCGAGGCGTACCTGCGGCTGGGCGACGCGACCGAAGCGCATCCTTTCGCGGTCGAGCGGCTGCTGACGTTGTTGGTGGCCGATCTCCAGGCGCACGAGCTGGTGCTCGACATCGCAGCGTCCTTGCAGCGAAGGCGTGAACGCAGCGCCACCGCGCTCTGGGCCGAAGCCGTGGTGCGCGAACGCCGCGGTGAGTTCGCCCGCGCGTCCGAGCGGTTCCTCGCCCTGTGCAGCCTCGCCCGGAAGAACCAGGAAGAAGCGGGCGCCTTCTTTTCGGCTGAAGCGGCGGCCCGTTCGTCGCGCGATCATTCGCCGCAGATGGCGGTCAAGGCACTGCACGAGCTGCTGGGGCTCAAGCCGGATCACCTGCCGTCACTCAAGGCGCTCGCGCGCGCGTCGGATCAAGCGAAGGATCGTGCCGGAGCCATTCGCGCGTACCGCCGCCTCGCCGCCCTGGCGCGGGATCCGGTCGATGCGGCGGAAGCCCACGTTCAGCTCGCTCGCCTCTGCGCCGAGACCGAAGACGATCTCGCCGGCGCCCGGCTGCACTGTGAGGCGGCGCTGCGCCTCTCGCCTGATCACCCCGAGGCGCTCTTCTTGTTGGGCGAGCTCTGCTACCGCAGCGGCGAGTGGCTGCGCGCCATCAAGGCGCTCGATCGGGTGCGCGAAGTCGCGATGAGCCGCCACGAGGTCGACCGGGTCGGTCGCGCCAACGTGCTCGCGGGTCTGGTGTGGGAGACGGGGCTCAAGCAGCCCGAGAACGCGCTGCTCCGTTTCCACGAAGCCACCGCGCTGCTGCCTGGCGAGCCCGAGCCGCACTTTCTTTCCGCCCGCGTCGCGGAGTCGTTGGGCAAGCTGCAGGAGGCGGTCGCCGGGTATCAACAGGCCGTCGAGCTCGCTGGCCCCGCGCCGCGCACCGATGCGATTCGCAAAGCCGCGCACAGCTCGCACCACGCCCTGGCGAGGCTGCTGAAGACGAAGCTCGGCGAGCCCGCGCGGGCCCGCGATCACCTCGAGTCGGCGCTCGCGCTCGATCCGCGAGACGTGCTCGCGCTCGACGAGCTGCTTCCGTACTTCCGCGCGTCGGGCAAGGCCGCCGAGCTCGCTGATGCCTGTGAGAAGGCCGCCGCCGTGCTGGAAGAGCCCGCCCGCCGCGCTGCGCTCTGGGCCGAAGCAGGCGAGCTCTACCGCGGCCGTCTCAACCAGCCCGACAAGGCCGAGCGTCTGCTCAGCCAGGCCCTGGAAGCCGACGGGAAGAACCGGCAGGCACTCGAAGGCATGCTCGCGCTCGCGGAGAGCAAGAGAGACGGCGGTCAGCTGTGCCGGTGCCTCAAGGCGCTCGCCGAGCTGGCGGGGGATCCCAGGGAGCGGGTGCGTCACTACCGCCGCCTCATCGTGGCCGCGCGCGATCTCGCGTTCGATCTCGAGGCCGCCGTGCACGCCGCGCGCGAAGTGTTGCGCGTCGAGCCCGACGATCTGCCCGTGCTGGGTGAGCTCACCGCGCTCGAGCGCCGGCGATCCGACATGGCCGGTCTGGCCTGGGCTCTCGAGCAGCGCGCCCGGGTGGCAGAGAACGCGGGTGACAAACGGTTGGCTTCGGCCGCGCTGCGTGAACTTTCGCAGGTGCTCGATCAGCGCCTGGGCCGCGCGGGCGAATCGTTGGTGGCGCTGGAAAAGTCGACGCGCCTCTTCCCCGAGGTCAACGGGCTGCTCGAGCTCGCCACGCTGTCGCTGCGACTCGAGCGTCCGCTCAATGCGCGCCGGGCGCTGGAAGACGTGCTCGCGTTGTTGCCCCGCCACGCGCCCCCCGAGAAGCTGGCCGAAGTGCGCGCGCGTCTGGGCCGTGCCTGCGAGCAGCTGGGCGACAAAGACGCCGCTCGCGAGAACTACGCTCAGGCCTTCCCGTTGCGCCGGCTCGACGACGAGCTCGCCGCGCGGCTCGAGGCGCTCTACGTCGAAGACCGCGCCACCCGCGAGCTGACGGATCTGTGGGCTGCCCGTGCTCAGGCGTTGCTGCAGGCCGGGCGCGCGCACGACGCTGCTCCGCTGTTCCTCAAGGCGGCCCAGACGCTGCTCGAGGCGGGCGATACGCAGGGCGCGATTTTGCGGCTCACCGCCGCGCTCGATGCAGCGCCCACCGGCGAGAAGGCGGGCGAAGCGCTCGAGGCGATGGCGAAGCTCGAGCTCGACCGCGGCGCCTCTCAAGAAGCGGCTCGCCTGTATGGCCGCCGGGCGATGCTGGCCTCCGAACCCCGCGAGGCGGCACGCTGGTTCTTCCGCGCCGCCACGCTCACCAAAGACACGCCGCGCGAGCAGGCTTTCCTCGCCCAGTCGCTCGAGAAAGACGCCACCTTCATTCCCGCACGACTGCGCCGTGCAGAGCTCATCGAAGTCACCAACCCGCGTGAAGCGCTGGCTGACTTCGAGGTGGTGCTCAGCGCAGGCGGCGAGCTGCAGGACGACGAGGTCGCCGCGCTGCAGCTCGATCTGGCCGGTCTGACCCGCCGCGCCGCGCTCGCTGCGCAGAAGGCCGGTCACTACGACGCCGCGCGCCGGCTTTTCGCCCGCTACGTCGCGCACAAGCCGGACGATCTCGAGGCGCTGCAGGAGCTGGCGAGGCTGCATCGCCGCGCTGGTGCGCTGGAGCCGTTGGTCGACCTGCTCGGCGATCTCTGGACGCGCTTGCAGGGCGAAGCGCGCGTGGCCACCCGCCGCGAGTTCACCGAAGGCGCCTTGTCGCTGGGCCGCACCGCTGCCGCACTCGAAGCCCTGCGCGCGATGCTCGCCGACGAGCCGACGGATGAGTGGGCAGCGTCACGTCTGCTCACGCTGCTGCCCAATGACGACGTGCACCAGCCCGAGCGGCTCGATCTGCTCTCGCGCCTCATCGTGCACGCGGCAGGTGCGCCCCGTGCCGAGCTGCTCGCCCGCCGCGCCGAGCTGCACCGGGTCGCAGGCGATCTCCTCTCAGCGCGCGCGGATCTGCTCGAGGCCTCGCAGCTCTCTGCGAACCCGGTGCCGCTGCTGCGCGCGCTGGCCGAGCTCTCGCGTCAGTCGAACGACGAGGCAGCTGAACTCTCGGCGCTCAAGCTGGTGCTCGAGCACGCGCGTGGTGACGAAGCGGTGGTCAGCGACGCCGCCGAGCGGCTGATCACCATCGCGCGCAACCGGGCTCACGCGCAGGACAACGCGCGCGCGCTGGAGGCCTTCGAGGCCCTGGTCACGCTGCCGCTGCCGGCCAACGAACGTTTCGAAGCGCACTATGGACTGGCGCAGGTCGCGCGCACCGCGGGCAACGTTCGCCGCGCTGAAGAGGCGCTGTTCGAGGCCTCGAAGCAGGGTCCGGTGGTGCGCCGCGTGGAAGCGCTGCTCGAGCGCGCGTCATTGGAAGAAGGCCGCAGCGCGCAGGAGGCCGCGGTCGATTCGTACGCCGCCGCTCTCGCGCTCTC
>JAYTAT010000884.1:0-2819 GCA_043737315.1 Archangium sp. | reverse complement strand
CTCACGGCGCGTCGAGCGACCAGCCCACCGTCATCATCACGAAGAGCCGGCTGTTGGGTGTCTGAATGGGCGCGCTCGAGGCCATCGAGGGGTCGGGCGCCAGCCGTGCTCCCACGGTGTACGCGGAGAAGGGCGTCAACGAGCCGCCCACCACACCGCGCAACCACAGGCCAGGCACAGCGCGCACCTGCGCATCGAGGGTGGCGCGCAGCTCGACCTGAGGCCCGATGGTGCGGAAGGCGGCATCCCAACCCACCTCGTTGCCGTCGGCGTTGATGCTGGTCGCGCTCGCGGCGGTGATCAACCGGGGGCCAGAGAACGCGCTCACCACCGAAGCGCGCGGCAGCCCTTCACCGAAATCCCACGAGACGCGGGCGTTGCCGAACCAGGCGGGTGAGGCGACCAACTCGGCGGCGTCTGGGTTGCCATCTTTGTTCACCGCGGCCGTGAAGGTGGCTGCATAGCTGAACTGCCCCACGCTTCCTTCCGCCAGCAGGTGCCCGCCCACGTTCAGCAGCGCGCCCTTGTTGTCGTACCAGAACAGACCGGTCCCGTATTCCGCTGGCGCCTTGCCGAAGAGCACCATGTCGGTGAACGACGAGACGAAGCCACCCGCGAAGAGACGATGACGGCCCAGGCGCTGCTCGTAGCCGAGCTCGAAGGTGAGCACCGACTCCGGCCGCAGGTTCGGGTTTCGAATCTGGTAGGCGGTGAACTCGGCCATCCGCTCGTAGCCCGAGGGCGTGCGGAAGGCGGTGTTGAACACCAGCTTGACCTTGCCCTCCCACGGCGCAGTCCACACCAGGGCGGCGCGGGGGCTGACGCGCGGCTCGAAAGCGCTCTGCATGTCGAGGCGTGCGCCCGCGTTGAGCGTCAAGCGGGGGTGCAGCCGGGCGCGTTGTTGCGCGTACGCCCCCAGCTGCCACTCGTCGGCTGCGTACACTCCCGTGGTCTCGAAGACCGTGCCTTCACTCGTGTAGGGGGAGGCCGCGTCGAAGTGTCGCAGGCGCCCATCGACGCCCACCATCAACGGAAAGCGGCCATCGCCCAGCCAGTCATACGTGCCCTGCACCTCGAGCCCGCCCCAGCGCGAGACGCCGTCGAGCCCGGTCTCGAACTCGAACAGCGCGGGGTCTGCGCCCTCGGGGACGGCTGAGCCGCTGCCGAGTTTGAGCCAGGTCGAGCTCTGCGCCCGCCAGCGGTAGTCGTAGAGATCGAAGTACGCGCGCGCCATCACCTGCAGGCGCGGGCTGAGCGTCTTGGTCCAGCGCAGCTCGAAGTTCGCCCAACGATCGACCTCGGCCTGAGGCCCGTCGAAGTCTGCCCCGGGGCCGAAGCCGTTGTGCGCGGGAGCACCGCGTGCGTACAGCGCCCCGCGAGCCCAGAGCGAGAAGTCACCCCAGCGCATCTTGAGCAGCGCTGAAGGCACCTGTGTCCACCACGAATGGGTGGTGGTGCCACCCCAGGTTCCCGCTGGTGCGCGTGCGCCCCAACTTTGCGCCCAGGTGCGTTCGCCATCACCTTCGGTCAAGCCGCTCTCGGTGGGGAAGGTGAGCGATTGGCCCTGGTGCGCGTAGTACTCGGCGGCCAGGGTGAACTCGAAGGCGTGACCGGCCAGCGTGGTCTCGTGACCGGTGAGCAACGAGATGCGCCCCGTGCCTCCGAAGCCCGGCCAGCGCAGCTGCGGTGCTCCATCGATTCCCTGGGGCGGCAGCAGGCTGCCCTCGGCGGTCACCTGCAGATGGCCGATGTCGCGGGGGCGTTTGGTCACCACGTTGATGACACCCAGCATGGCGAAGCTGCCGTAGAGCACGCTGCCCGGGCCCACGATGAACTCGATCCGATCGATGAACTCGATCGGCACGCCCAACCCCTGCTCGAAGTAAGACGTTCCGTTCCACTGCTCGTTCATCACGTGGCCATCGACGAGCAGCAACATGTGGTTTCCGAAGTCAGATGTGAACAGCACGCCGCGGCTGCCCACCTCGACGGAGTGCAGCGGGTCTTGTGCCGTCATGCCCAGCGAGAAGAAGTTGATCGCCTCGTGCAGCGAGCGCAGCCCGAAGCGGCGCAGGTCGTCGGCGGTGACCACCGTGATGGTGGCCGGCGCATCGTCAGAGCGCTCCTGCGTGCGGCTGGCGGCCGAGACCACCTTCACGTCGAGCAGGCCCTCGAGCTCGTCGACCCCCGGCTCGGGCTCTGCGCCGGACGAAGTCGAGGCGATCAGGAACGACAGCATCGAAACGATGGTCTTCATGGGTACACCGTCATCAGCTGAAGCACTTCTGCCCGGAAGTCGGCGTGCTGCCGGCGGGACTGGGTGAGATTGAGGAGCATGCGAGGCCTGCCCGAGACGAGGTCGAAGCCCAGCACCAGGCCTTCGCGCACGCCGTCGGGTGTGGTGCTCACCGTGAGGCCGTCGAAGCCGTCGAAGGCGGTGGCCACGGCGCTCGCATGCACGGCGAGGCCGGGGGCGAACACCACCAGGGCGGCTTTGCGTTCGCGCGCGAGGGCGGCCAACTTCGCTGCGTTCACGAAGGGCACCAGCTCTTCTTCGTGAGCCACGCCGCCGATCGACCGCTGCGCCTGGAGCGCTGAGGTCAACAGGCGCGCCACCCGCTCCGACTCGGGGGCGTCGGGGGCGTAGACGACGAGCACGCGCGCCTTCGCACCCACCCGGGGGGCAAAGTTGCGATCGTAGCGGACCACCTTCGCCAGCAGCTCGGCTTGAAGCTCGAGCGGCACGGCGAGCCGGTCACCCGGCGCCGCGGCAATGAGTCCTGCCAACACCATCGTGGTCAACGCAGACACCAGCATCA
>JAYTAT010000883.1:0-2820 GCA_043737315.1 Archangium sp. | reverse complement strand
CGGTCTGAAATCACTTGGGCCGTTTGAAGCACATGTACGTCGCGCCGCCGCCGACCGAGTTCCCGTTTTGCACGACGGGCGGTCGGAAGGTGAGCGAGACCAGCTCCCAGCCTTCGTCACCGGCCTTCAGCAGCCGATCGTTGGTGGGCACGCCGTCGATGTCTTGACACCAGTGCTCCCAGCGTTGAATCGCGTGGCCTTCTGCGTTTGCTCTCGGAACCTGGAGAGCGGCGGTGGTTGCGCAACCAGCGAGGAAGGCAAAGCCTATGAACAAGCCCTTCACCCCGACCCTCTCCCCCAGGGAGACAGGTGACTTCTTCATCGGGCACCTCCGAGATCCAGGTTCCAACTCACCGCCACGTACCCGCCACCCTGCAGCGGAACGGCGCTGACTGCCGGCGCATCACTCGCGCCACCCAGCGCGAACATGAGCACCGCCGCGCCGACACCCGCCACGCCGACGCCGGTGAACACGTAGCCGAGCGTCGCTTCCGTCTTGCCCGAGTCACGAATGGCGATGGCCTGGTCGGGCGGCGCGGTGCCGTTGAGCAAAGAGCGCTGCTTTCCACTCGCCGAAACGAACATGCCGGTCGCCACGCCCGCTGACGCGAGGCCGACCACACCGGGAATCCACGAGAGCGATCGTGCAGAAGGCCCGGTGGTTTTTGCGAGGACCGCGGGGGGCGGCTGGTTCTTCGCGCGCTCCTCCGCCTCGAGGCGGCGTTGCTCTGCGAGCTTTGCGGCCTCATCGTCGGCGCGCTGCTTCTCGAGGGCCAGCCGCTTCTCTTCCTCTGCGCGAGCCGCTTCGATCTGCGGCGCGAGCATCTTGCGCACGTTCGCGCGCGCCTTCTCGGCGACCGCCTGCACCTTGGGCGACACCTCGACCGGCAGCTTCGCCTCGAGCTCGACCGAGAACGCCGTCTTGAACGCGGTGAGCGCCTTCTCTTCGCGGCCCATGTCGGCGAGCACCACGCCTTCGAGCAGCGCGATCTTCGCCTCGTCGTCGGCCCCGTTGGCCTTGCCCTTGGCGTTCTTCAGCTGCTTGAGCGCCTTCTCGTACTCGAGGTTCTCGTACAGGGTGATGGCGGTGTTCAGGTACTTCTTGACCTCGGCGTTCTGTGCGAACGCGGTGGTGGTCAGCAGGATCACGAACAGTGCGACGAGGCGCATGGGTCAGTCTTTCAGGTTGTGCTTCACGACGTTCTCGCCGGGCTTGATGACGATGTTGAGTTCGACGTCTTTGCCGAAGGCGGGGTTCACCAGCCGCAGCTTGTGTTTGCCGATGGGCACCGAGATCGAAGGGAGCGGGGTGTCTCCCAGCAGGCGGTCGTCGAGGTAGATGGTGGCGTAAGGCCTGATGCGCAACTCGAGCTTGCCGGTCCTGGCGGCGGTCGGGCGCGGGGGTTCGACCGCGGCGGCGCCGGCGTCTTGCTCTGGGCCGGCGTCGGGCTCGGGGTCGACCACCACGGCGATCACCACCGCGGCATCGGGCGCTGCATCAGCCGCGCCCGCATCGAAGACCGTCACCGGCACTGGCTTGACCTGCACCACGTCGGGCTTGAGCGCAAACCAGCCACCCGCGGCTGCGGCCACCATCACCACCACGCCCAGGCTCACGAAGAGCGGAGCGCGGCTGCGCTTCACGGCCCTCACCTCGACCGAACGCAGCGCAGTGTTCGACATGCCGGTGCCCGATTGGGT
Organism: Archangium sp.; assembly: GCA_043737315.1. Lineage (GTDB taxonomy): Bacteria > Myxococcota > Myxococcia > Myxococcales > Myxococcaceae > Archangium_A. The sequence continues at coordinate 1,119 of JAYTAT010000883.1, read as the reverse complement.
GGCGACCGGAGGCGGGGCAGAGAGCGAAGGGGTGCGATCGCTCGACTGGGCGGAAGGCGTAGTTACGTTGAGCCCGCCGACCACAGCGTTGGGGGCCGTGGTGTGGGCCTTGTTCTCGAGCACGGTCGCGACGAGCTGCGCCACTTCGCGCGTGCCCACCGTCTCGCCCGAGCTCTTGATGAAGGCCTCGAGGTCTGCCTGCAGCTCGACGCACGAGGTGTAGCGGCGGTCACGATCCTTCTCGAGGCACTTGTTGACGATCGCCTCGAGGTCAGGCGGGCAATCAGGCCGGTACACCGTCGGCTTCTCGAGGGGGTTCTGGCTCATGATCGCCTGGATGATGCTGATCTCGCTGGTGGCGTCGAACGGCATGCCGCCGGTCACCAGCTCGTAGAACACGATGCCCAGCGCGAAAAGATCGGCTCTTCGGTCGAGCGGCTCGCGGGCGAGCTGCTCTGGGGGCATGTACGCAATCTTCCCCTTGATCATCCCCGACTTGGTCAAGTGGGGCTGGGTCGACGCCTTGGCGATGCCGAAGTCGACCACCTTCACGGACCCATTGCGCGCGACGAGGATGTTGTCGGGGCTGATGTCACGGTGAACGAGGTTCAGGAACTCGCCCTGCTCGTTGCGCAGCTCGTGGGCGAAGTGCAGCCCCTCTGCGGCGAGCGCGATCAGGCGCGCGGCGAGCGGGAGAGACATCGGGCCCTGCACCCGGCGCGTGGCCTGGTTGAGCACGCGCAGGTTCGCGCCGTCGATGTACTCCATGGCCAGGTAGTACTGACCGTCGGCCTCACCGAAGTCGAAGATCTGCACGAGGTTCGGGTGATTGAGCTCGGCGGCCAGCCGCGCTTCGCCCAGGAACATCTCGATGAAGCGCGGGTCGTCGTTGAAGTGCGGAAGAATGCGCTTCACCACGCACTTCTTGGCAAAGCCCATCGGGCCGTCAGCGCGCGCGAGGAAGACCTCGGCCATTCCGCCCGTCGCGAGCTTTCTGATCAGCGTGTACTTACCGAGCGTCTTCGTCACTTTGGGGAACCGTCGCCACAATCCCACACGTGGGGTCCGCTCCAAAGAACAAGGGCCCGGTCCCCCGACCGGGAAGACGCTGGCTGCTCC
>JAYTAT010000882.1:0-2821 GCA_043737315.1 Archangium sp. | reverse complement strand
GCGGGCACCCGATGATCCACCTCGACGTCGAGCACCGCCGCTTCTATCTCTTCGGCGCCACCTTCAACGCGCAGGACTTCTGGTTGGTGCTGCTGCTGATGCTGTCCTTCGTCTTTGGCCTGCTCTTCGTCACCGCGTGGAAAGGCCGGGTGTGGTGCGGCTGGGGCTGCCCTCAGACGGTGTTCCTCGAAGGGCTCTACCGGCCAATCGAACGGTTCTTCGACGGCCCCCGGGAAGCGCGCATTCGGGTCGCCCAGGCCCCGTGGACCATCAAGAAGTTTTTGCGGCGCCTCGGCAAGTACACCCTGTTCCTCGTGCTCAGCGCGGCCATCGCTCACACCGCCACCGCGATCTTCGTCTCGCCCCGTGAGCTGTGGCTGATGATCGTCGAGGGCCCGGGCCTGCACCTCGAAGCGTTCGGGCTCACCCTGGGCTTCACCACCATCCTGATGTTCAACTTCGCCTGGTTCCGCGAACAGTTCTGCGTCGTGTTGTGCCCCTATGGCCGGCTGCAGTCGGTGCTGCACGACCGTGACTCGGTGACCGTGGCCTACCGGGTGGATCGGGGCGAGCCCCGCGGCAAGCTGCAGCAGAGCGGGGTGGGCGACTGCATCGACTGCAAACGCTGCGTGGTGGTCTGCCCCACGGGCATCGACATCCGCAACGGGCTCCAGATGGAATGCATCGCGTGCACCCAGTGCATCGATGCCTGCGACGAGATCATGGACAAGGTGAAACGCCCACGTGGCCTCATCGCCTTCGCCTCGCAGAACGAACAGGGCGGCCAGCCCCGGCGCACCGTTCGCCCCCGCCTGGTGGTCTACGCGGGTCTGCTGGCCGTCTCCGTCAGCACCCTGGGCGTCTCGTTGGCCACCCGTACGCCCTTCGAAGCGAACGTCTTCCGGGCGCGCGGCGCCATGCCCTTCGTCATCGACGGTCAGTTCGTGCGCAACCCCTTCGAGGTCCACGTCTTCAACAAGAACCCCGGGCCCGCCCGTTTCACCATCGAAGTGCGTTCGCCGGTGCAGGCGCAGATCATCGTGGGCACGCCCGTCGTCGAGCTCGCCTCGTTGACCGATGCGCACGTGCCGGTCTCAGTCTCCATCGAGCGCTCGCTGCTCACGGCGCCGGTCGACGTGCTGCTGGTGGTGACCGATACGACCAACGGCAGCGTGCGGGAGCAGCCAGTGCGTTTCCTGGGTCGCTAGTTCAGTGCGTGGCGCAGTCGACGCAGCGGCGCGTCTCCGGCAACGCCCGCAGCCGGTTGTGGCCGATCGCCTGGCGACAGTGTTCACACTGCCCCCAGGTGCCTGCTTCCATCCGATCCAACGCGTGCTGCAACTCGGTGAGCTCATCGTTCGAGCCGTCCGGCTGCGGTCGGGCGCGCAGTTCGTCGCATCGGGCATTGAGGAGCCGGCGGGCGCTGTGAATCATGCTCTGGGTCCCTCGTGCGGGCTCGTGCGTCGCGCGCATGACCGTCACCGGTGCAAGAGGGTGGCCGCTCTCCTGTTGCCGGTTGACCGTAGGGCCTCCGTGCAAGCGTTGCGCGGACCGCTCGAAGGGGCGCAGCATCTTCACGGCTGCGCCCGAACTGTTGGCTGCAGGTAGGTCGAATGGCAGCTGACGCAGGTCTGCGTCATCTCACCCAGGCGCAACGCGAGCTGGGCGTCGTCGGGGTTCTGCGCGGCCGTCTGAAGGTCCAACGCGCGGGAACGCAGCTCGTCTTGCAGCACGAAGAAACGCTCGGGCAACGCCGCGTTGACGTCGTCGGCGCCCCCCGCGATGGGCCGGGTCAGCCGGGGCTCCCTCGCCACCTCGCTGGCCAGGCGCTGCGTGCTCTCTCGATCGAGGAAAAGCACCGACTGCACCAGCGACAACATGTCTTGCCCGTGGCGCTTCATGCGCTGCTTGAGCAACTGCCGCGCGAGCGGGCTCAAGTACGACGGCGCCTCGAGGCTTTTTTTCGCCCCCGCGCTGTCGCCCTTCTTTGCTTTGACCGCCTTCGACACGGGGTCCGCTGCCGATGCCCAGAGACCCACACAGACCAGCCCAACGAAGAAGACGCGCATGATCGGTAACCTAGCAATTGAACGGCCACCGACGGCCCGAAGCCTGCAAAGTGAGGCCGCCATGAAGAAGGTCCTTGCAGCCGTCGACGGGTCCGAGGCGTCCATGCACGCGCTGCGAAAAGCCCTGGAGATCGGCGACAAAATGGGCGCCGAAGTGACCATCGTGCTCGTGGTACCCAACGTCTTCATTCCCGCCGAGATTCCCTACGATTCAGGGCGCCTGGCCGAAGAATCGATGCGCGCAGGCGAAGCTCTGCTGACTCAAGCTGCCGCCGAGGTCGCTCGCCCGAACCTGGCGCGCGTCTGTTTGCGCGGCAGCCCCGGCGAAGCCATCACCGAACTGGCTGAAACAGGCCATTACGATCTGGTCGTGGTGGGCAGCAAAGGCCGGGGCGCCGTATCCCGCATGTTGGTAGGCAGCATCACCGACCGGATCGTGCATATCTGTAAGCGCCCCGTGTTGGTGGTTCGCTAAAATTTCCCGCAAGACTTTCACCACGCCGAAATATCGCGCACTTTCTGCGCGAAGGAGCAGCTCCCATGAAGCACCGCATTCTCGTGATCGATGATGAGCAGAACGCGCGCGACGCGCTCAAGACCATTCTCACCGAAGAGGGCTACGAGGTCGGTGAAGCGGCCGACGGTGAAGCGGGCCTGGCGGCGCTGAGCAGCTTCCGCCCCGACGCCGTGCTCTGCGACATCCGCATGCCCAAGATGGATGGGCTGACCCTGCTGGCCCGGGCCCGCTCCGA
>JAYTAT010000881.1:0-2828 GCA_043737315.1 Archangium sp. | reverse complement strand
GCGGGACCGGTCCTGTGAAGTGCGACTCCAGCTCGTGCTCCTCTGGGTGCTGTGATGCGACGGGCGCATGCCAGGCGGCCGCGGCCCTCACCTGCGGCAGCAATGGTGGCCTCTGTAACGCGTGTCTGATTGGTCAGTCCTGTGTGTTCGGGCAATGCTTGGCCGGCACGGGGACCGGCGGCGCGGGAGGTGGCACCACGGGCGGCGGAACCGGGGGCGGTTGTGTCGGGATCACCTGCCCCACGGGTGGCGGAACGGGTGGCGGCACTGCGATCGGCGGCGGAGCGGGTGGCGGCGCTGCGACCGGCGGAGGAATGGGCGGCGGCACTGCGACCGGCGGCGGAACGGGCGGCGGCAGCACGACCGGCGGCGGAGCGGGTGGCGGCACTGCGACCGGCGGCGGAACGGGCGGCGGCAACACGACTGGTGGCGGCACCGGTGGCGGGCTCAGCACCTTCACCACCATTCAGGCGGCGAGGGCTGCGACCCCTCCCGTGAAGGTCACGCTTCAGGGCGTGGTGGTCACGGCCATCTCGTTCGCGCGCGCTTCCACGTCGAGTACGTGCCCCGGTGTCTCCACTCCCGGTGTCAACGCCAGCTTCTGGGTCGCGGACCCCGCCAACCCGCAGGCAGGTGTCTGGGTCGACAAGTTCCGGTGCGATGCCGCCGCCGACTATTCTCCCCAGGTGGGCGACGTGCTGAGCATCAGCGGCATCATCAGCACCGAGTCTGCCTTCCGGCAGCAGGAGGGCTACCGCACCTCACTGCAGTCGGAGTTCGACTCCATCCCCAACAAGCCCGTCGGCTACAGCTGTGCCACCACCTCCGTGCCGCCTTGCGAGCCGCTCATCATCACGCGGACGAGCACGAGGGCGCCGCTGCCCACCGTCAACGTGCCCAACACCTTTGGCAACGGGGGCGGGATCCAGGCCGAGTCGGGCTACGTGGGCGCGCGCGTGAAGATCGCGGGCCCGCTCACGGTGACCAACGTCAACCCCACTGCGCTGCGCCGTCTCTCGGCCCTGCCCGGCGACACCCGCTACTTCGGCTACCAGTTGTCCAACGGTGCTCTGGTGAACAACTTCCGGACCTTCGATGGCGCGATGCTGGAGAACGGTGTCGTCTCCCGGTGTGACGTGCGGAACGTGGTGCTCGACGGCGGCACCGTGACCTTCTCCAATGGCCTCATCGGGGTCTGGGACACGTATACGCACGCGACCTGCGTCGATGGCGGCATCAACCTGAACAATTGCTTCAACAACACCGGCATGGTCCCCGGCACCACGGCGAACTTCACGCACGTGTTGTATCCGACCGACTGCGCTGATCAGGCGCCGTGACGGTGAAAAGGCGTTCGTGATCTTCGCCGCGGCCCATGTTCATTCTCAACGTCACGGGGCGAGGCGTCGAGTTGCGGCACGAATGGTTCGAAACGACCGTGACTCCGATGTTGCGTGTCGCCCATCGCGACTTCACACAGCTGCGTCAAAGAGCGACCATGAGCGATGATTCGCTGACGAGACTGGAGGCGATGTTGCTCTCGCTTCGTGACCAGGTTGACTCGCTGAGTGACCGGGTCGAAGGGCGGTTGGCAGACCAACAGCTGCTGCTTACGCGACTGCGGCTCGACCTCGCACGAGTGACGGCAACCGTCCCGACGAGAAAAGCCTTCTCGGCAGAGGCCGGTGGCTTGAAGCTCAACCGGTGAAACTCAAACTCTTTCTCGGCGCGCTGGGTCTTTACGTCATCGCCATGGTCGTGGTGACGGGCCTGATCTTCAACTTCAAGACCGCCTCGGTGGGCGTGCTGCGCCGCGTGAAGGAGCTGGGCGAGAAAAACGCTCCGCTCCCGACGGCCGAGATGAAGCCGCTGGCGGAAGCATGTGCCGGTAAGCTCACCCCGGGCGGTCCGCGCAACATCGCCGCGTACATCGCGAAGCTCCCCGGCATGAAGCCTTCACTCGAGAGGGAATACTATTACATCGACGAAGCAGTCATCGGTGTGCACGAGGTCTTTCGGCTCGAGCTCAGTGAGTGGCATCTCAACGAGATCCCCGATGCGCCGCTTCCGCATTTTGTGGACGTCGCCGACTTCACCGGTTGGTCGAGACACCTGGGCTGGGCGCGCGCCGGAAATCCCGAGCTGCGCGAACTCAAATACCTCGTCGTCGCCCGCTACGAGTCGTTGACGATGCCCGTCGTGGAAGACACCACCTTTCAAGCTGGCACGGGCCGCTTCGGCGCGCGGGTGCTGGCGTTTCCTTCCGGCGACGTGCTCTGTGAAGGCCGTGGTGAGGCGAGCATGAAAGGCAACGTGAACTCGAGCGGCCGCGGCGCCACCAAAGAGCTCGCGCAGCTCGCCGCCGCCTCGAGCGCGCGTGGCCTGGTGCCCTTCGTATTCACCAAAGGCGTCGTCACCACGCCGCTCCACCGGGTGTGTGAAGCGGGCGGCAAGGCCCTGTGCGACCTCACACATCAATGGGTGGGCCGCTGATGAAGGTCGTGAACCTGAACGCGGCGCTCGCCACGTTCGAAGAGCGGTGGTCACCTCGACGGGTCGCGAAGCTCAACGACTACGACGTGAAGGTGGTCAAGGTCGAGGGCGACTTCACCTGGCACTCGCATGCCGACACCGACGAGCTGTTCCTGGTGCTCGACGGCGAGCTCACCATTCAGCTCAGGGAAGGCGACGTGGTGTTGAAGCCCGGTGAACTTTACGTGGTGCCGCGCGGCGTGGAGCACTGCCCGCGCGCTGAGAAGCTTTCGACCGTGATGTTGCTGGAACCTGCGGGGGTGGTGAACACGGGTGATGCGGGCGGCCCTCAGACG
>JAYTAT010000880.1:0-2831 GCA_043737315.1 Archangium sp. | reverse complement strand
GGTGTGGACTGCGCTCGCGGCCATTTCGGTGCTCGGCGTGTTGATCAAGGTGCTGCCGTCGACTGATCAGGCCAACGGCAACATCCTCGCGATCCTGGTGCCGCTCAACGTGGGCTTCGCAGCGCTCTGGTGGCTCGAGGCGCGCCACAAGGCGGCAAAGCCAGCGTCGGTGCCTCTTGCCCGGGCCGCGTGATGCGACTCATCACGTGCGCTTCGTTCCTGGCTGCTTGCGCGGTGTTCGCAGCCGACCGGCGCGTCTCCACCTCCATCGACTGCCACGCCCAGGAAGCGACGTGTGCGTCAGTGCTCGAGGCGGTGCAGACGGGCGCGAAGGCCGAGAAGTGGGCGATCGCCGATGACGCGCTGCTGCGCCTCAGGGTGGTGGTGACGCCGCACGCGGTGCTCTTCGAACTCGGGGATGAGAAGGGGCTGCGGTTGATCACGCACACAGATGCGATCGACTATCGGGCTCCGCATGCGACCGCCGATGGGCTCTTCCTGATCAGCATTCTCACCGTCATCTTGATTCCCCCCGCGGTCGAGCTGCTGCCGCCGACGACGCTGGCCGACAAGGTCGTGGCCTGGACTGCGAAGACGCGCCAGGTGCTGCGCAAAGGGGCCGTTCAAAAGCAGCGTTGGACCGGGCCGGGGGAAGTGCGCGGCGCTCGTTGGGTGATCACGGTCGGCACTGTGCGCGTGCTGCGACGGGCCGAGGTCGAAGAGTTGATGGTGCTCGATGGCGATGATGATTTCGAGGAGCTCGCGCCGGACGCACAGGAGGCGATGGAGGCCGACTACGCCGCGCGCCTGGTGCTCCCTGCGCTGGTAGGCGTGTTCGACGCGGAAGATGGCTTGAAGACGGGCGACGGCAAGGCAACGGTGATCATCCAGTCGCTCGACGGTCGGTTCCTTCCCAACATGTTCGTGAAGGGCAACCCGGACCTCGGGGGGCTCTTGAGGACGAAGGGCCTCGCGGTGGGAATGCCTGCGTTTCCTTTGAAAGGCGCGACGCGAGTCTTGGTGCCGATCACCGTGCGGCGCCGACGCTGAACACGACGAAGCCCCGCTCGGGCGACCGAACAGGGCTTCTTGTGGTGAGGGCAGTGAGTTACTTGAAGTTCGCGGTCGCGAAATCCCAGTTCACCAACTTCTCGAGGTACGTCTCGACGTACTTCGCGCGGAGGTTGCGGTAGTCGATGTAATACGCGTGTTCCCAGACGTCGCAGGTGATGAGCGGCTTTTGACCCTTGGTGATCGGGGTCTCTGCGTTGCCGGTGGTGACGATCTTCAGCTTGTCGGCGTCCTTCACAAGCCAACCCCAGCCCGAGCCGAACTGGCCGATGCAGGCGGTGGAAAACTGGCTCTTGAAGTCGGCAAAGCTGCCGAAGTCTTTCTTGATCGCGTCAGCCAGCGCGCCGGTGGGCTCGTTGCCGCCAGCGGGCTTCATCGAGCTCCAGTAAAACGTGTGGTTCCAGACCTGGGCCGCATTGTTGAAGACGCCGCCCGACGAGGTCTTCACGATCTCTTCGAGGCTCTTTTCAGCTTCCGGCTTGCCCTCGAGCAGCTTCTTGAGGTTCGTCATGTACGCCTGGTGATGCTTCTCGTAGTGAAACGAGAACGTCTCCTCGGAGAGGTGAGGGACCAAGGCGTTCTTCGCGTAAGGCAGAGGATCCAGCTCGAACTTCATGGGGTGACTCCTGCGTTCGGGTGGGACTGAACTGAAGATGTGGCGCTGAGTTAACGGCCTGGCTCGCGGTTGTCAGCAGGGGAATGCTGCTTGCGTCACGCGAACCGAACATCGTACGGATAACCGCATGGCGAACGACCTTCTTACTGAGCAGCTGACTTCCCTCCAGGCGAGGCTCGCGAGCCTCCGGGGGTCTCTTTGACGTCGACCGCAAGAAGAGCCGCATCGCGCTGATCGAGCGTGATTCGACGTTGCCCGACTTCTGGAACGACAACGTCAAAGCGCAGGGGATGCTGAAGGAAAAGACGACGCTGGAAAAGCAGCTGTCGCACTTCGAGACCACCCAGCGGCGCTTCGATGACGCCAAGACGCTCCTCGATCTTGGTGAAGAGATGGGCGACGACGCCAGTAAGCAAGAGGGTCTGGCCCTGCTTCCGGAGGTCGAGGATCAACTCAAGGTGCTCGAGCTGCAGAAGATGCTCTCGGGCCCCACCGATCACCTCAACTGCTACGTCGACATCAACGCGGGCGCAGGTGGCACCGAGTCGATGGACTGGGCCTCGATGCTGTACCGCATGTACACGCGCTACTGCGAACGCCGCGGGTGGACCGTCGAGGTCAGCGACTACAACGCAGGCGAAGAAGCGGGCATCAAGAACGCCTCGCTGCGCATCGTGGGCGACAACGCCTACGGCTACATGAAGGCCGAGATGGGCGTGCACCGGCTGGTGCGCATTTCGCCGTACGACTCGAACGCGCGCCGCCACACGTCGTTTGCTTCCGTCGACGTGTACCCAGAGGTCGACGACACCATCAAGATCGACATCCCCGAGAAGGACTACGAGCTCAAGTTCATCCGCGGCTCTGGCGCCGGCGGTCAGAAGGTCAACAAGACCAGCTCCACGGCTCAGCTGCGCCACATTCCCACGAACATCGTGCTCACGGTGCAGACCGAACGCAGCCAGAGCGCCAACAAAGACATGGCGTTTCAGATTCTCCGGTCGCGCCTGTACGACCTCGAGCTCAAGAAGCGTGAAGCAGAGTCGGCCTCGCGTGAAGGCAACAAGGCCGACATCAGCTTCGGCTCGCAGATCCGCAGCTACGTGCTCGCGCCGTACCGCATGGTCAAAGACCTGCGCACCGG
>JAYTAT010000879.1:0-7017 GCA_043737315.1 Archangium sp. | reverse complement strand
GACCTTCGATGGCCTTCGCGATCTCGTCGACCGTGTCGGGTGCCTTGACGATCTCGAAACGTTGCAGCGCCGCGAGCGCAGCCTCGAGCGTCTCGGTGCCGAACGAGGCCATCGGCATCGCATCGCCGCGGCCTCGCACACCATCGGCGACGAAGGCGACCTTGAAACCCACACGTTCATCCATCGGCCCGCGGGCCGTCTGAATGGGCTTCTTGAGCCAGAGCGTGAAGGGCTCGATCTCGAGCTTCATTGAGTGAGTCCTGCGGCAAAGAGGAGTCCGAAGATCAACTGCAGGCGCGCCGTGCCCGCCAGCGCCGCGTTCAACGCCGAGCCGGTTTGATCGAAGAGCAGCTTCAGCGGTGGAATCGCCAGCGGAATCGCAAGCCAACTGAGCATCACGAACGGGCTCGCCGCGCCGGCCAGCCAAAGGCCCAGCGGCAGCAAGGCGCTCACGATGAGGCAGCTGACGTACTCCGCTTTGCCGAAAAACGAGCCGAACCGCACCACGAGCGTCTTCTTACCCGCGGCAGCGTCGGTCTTTTCATCACGCGTGTTGTTCACCGCGAGCAACGCCACACCGAGCAAGCCGACCGGAATCGCTGCCAGCAGCACCGTCACCGGCAACGTGCGCGCCTGAACGAAGTAGGTGCCGCCCACCGCGACGAAGCCGAAGAACACGAGCACGAAGACGTCGCCAAGCCCGTTGTACGCGAGCGGGAAAGGGCCGCCCGTGTACGCGTAGCCCGCGGCCAGCGAGCACAGCCCGATCACCACCAGCGGCCAGCCAGCGACCGAGACCAGATAGAGACCGACGCAGAACGCAAGCGCGAAGCAGGCCATCGCGCCTCTGAAGACGGCTCTGGGCGAGAGCCAACCTTGCTGCGTCGCGCGCGGAGGGCCGAGCCTATCGGCCGTGTCCGCGCCGCGCTTGAAATCGAAGTAGTCGTTCACCAGGTTGGTGCCGACCTGAATGAACAACGCGCCGATCAAGGCGGCGAGCGCAGGCAACAGCGCGAAGACGTGATCGCGATAGGCCAGGGCCGAACCCACGGCCACGGGCACGAAGCCCGCAACCAGCGTGCGCGGGCGCGTGGCGAGAAACCAGGCTGCGAGGGTCGAAGGTCGGCTCACGGAGCCAACCCCTCTGGCTCAGAAAGCCATTTCGGTGCGAGGAAAGATCGCAGCTCTGCGCAATACGCCGCCGGACACTCGAGGTGCGGTGCGTGGCCAGATCCGGCGAAGGTGACCCGCCAGCCCATCGGCAGATCCATCGCCATCTGCCGCGCGAGCCGCGTGTATTTCGCGTCTTGCGCACCGGTCATGAGCAACGTCGGAGTGCGCAGGCGCTGAAGAGCCGGCCAGAGATCGGGCTGAGCCCCCTGCCCCAACTGCCGCAGCGCTGACGCGAGACCCCCGGCTGTGTGGTTCGAACGCCGCGCCCGGAGCGCCTGCCGCTCGACCATCGGCAGGGCACGCAGCCCCTCGAACATCGGCAGCGACTCCCAGTGAGTGACGAAGGCGTCGACCCCATGCGCGCCGATCAACTCAGCGAGCGCTTCGTCGGCTCGCCTTCGCAACACGCGGTCGTGACGTCGGCGCAGGCCCGGTGCGCACGACTCGAGCACGAGGCGCTCGATGCGGTTGGGGCTAGCAGCGGCAACCGCGAGCGCGAGACGAGCGCCCTGCGAGTAGCCGATCAAGACGGCGCGATCCGGGAGCAGTTGGCTGATCGCTGTGACCGTGTTGTCCCAGCTCGCGCCTGGCGTCTTTCCGTGCCCCGGCAACTCGACGCAGGTCGCAGTGAGCAGATCGCCGAGCAGCGGCTCGAGGTGATCGAACGAATGAGGCGAGCCGGTGAAGCCGTGCAGAAAGAGCGCCTTCGTCGCTCCGGTTCCCCAGCTCGTCGTCTTGAGCTTCATCAGACCGCCTCGGCGAGTCTTGCGAAGAGCACGCGGTGGGCGTCGACGATCTCGTTCCGGTGCGTACGGACTTCGATCAGGTGCAGCCCGCCCTCGAGGCAGCGCGTCACCGTACGGCCGAAAGTGGTGAGATCCGCAGGGCGGTGCAGGGTCGCGCCGGCGAGCGCGGCGACGTGGGTGAGGTCGACCCCGTGCGGGGTGCCGAAGAGCGCTTCGAAGTGCGGCGTGCGGCCGGCGATGGGAAGAAAGTGGAAGATGCCCCCGCCGTCGTTGTTCACCACCACCACCGTGAGGGACAGGTGGTGACGACGGGCGATCAACAGGCCAGAGAGATCGTACAGCGTCGCCACGTCGCCTATCAGCAGCGCGGTTGGGCGGTTGGTTCCGGCGGCCACTCCGAGGGCGGTCGAGGTGATCCCGTCGATGCCGTTCACGCCGCGGTTGGTGAAGACTCGCAGCGGGTGCGCGCTCGTCGTGAAGGCGTCGACGTCGCGGATCGGCATTGAGCTGGAAAGGAAGACTGAAGTACCCGGCGGCAGCGCGGCGATGAACTCGCGGGCCACCAGGGGTTCGGTGATTTCTCTTTCGACTTTTGCCAACGCCTCCAGCACGGCGTTTTGCGACTTCTTCCAGCTTTGGTGCCAGGCCGTCGCTTCACCCCGACCCTCACCCCCGATGGGAAAGGGCGACAGTTGGATGAGCTGTTCCACCCGGTGGTGCGGATCGAACGCGGCCCCGTCGTCGGTGAACTGGAAGATCCGCGCGCCACAGCTGTCGAGCCAGGCCTGGGGCGCCTTCGCGGTCAGACCGCCACCGAAACGCAGCACCACATCTGGCTTCATCGACGCCGCAAATCGCGGATTTCGCAGCAGCGTGTCGAGCACCGCAATCGCCCCGGGAAAACCGAAGCGTGCGTTGGAGGCCGCTTCGGCGACGACCGGAAACCCCAGCCGCGCGCCGAGCTCGTGCACCCAGGTTCCGAAGTCATCGTTCCGTTCTCGGGGCCCGCAGACGATGAGACCCCGTTGCGCCCCCGCGATCGCCGCGTTCACCACCGAGAGATCCGGCGTCACCACGACCGGCGCAAACGAAGTCGAGACCGGGTTGAGCACCAGCGCAGGCGAGCCATCAACCGGCGCCAACGGTTCGCGAAAAGGAACGTTGAAGTGCACCGCCCCGCGGGCTGACTTCGCCAGGTGCAGCAGGCGCGAGGTGACGGCAGCGAGGTGGGTAAGCCCATCTTCATCGGGCGCAGGCAACGCCTCAGCACCTTTCACGTAGCGGCCGAAAAGGCCCACCTGCGGGATCGTCTGCGGCGCACCGAAGCCGTGCAACTCCCACGGGCGATCGGCGGTCAGGAGGATCAGCGGCGTGCCGCCCTGATCAGCCTCCATCACGGCGGGAAGAAAATGCGCGCCCGCAGTGCCCGAGGTGCACACCACCGAAGCCGGCGTGCCCGTCGACTTGGACAGCCCGAGGGCGAAAAAGGCAGCGCTGCGCTCGTCGATCACCGACCAGCACTTCACGTCGTGGCGATCCGCGAAGGCCAACGCGAGCGGCGTGGAGCGGCTGCCCGGCGAGATCACCGCGTGCACGACGCCACCACCCACCAGGGCGCCGACCAGCGTCGCGGCCCAGCGCTGGTTCAAGTTCTCACTCATCGTGAACCCCGAGTGCAGGCAGCATCGCTTTCGACTTGCGCTCCGTCTCCAGCCACTCTGCTTCCGCCGTGCTGCCGGTCACGATGCCTGCGCCCACGAAGACCTGCGCGCGCGAGCCTGAGATCAGCGCCGAACGAAGCGCGACCGCCAGCGTCAGCCCGCCCGGCCCCATTGCGCCCACAGCCCCCGTGTACCAGCCGCGTGAAAAGCCCTCGTTGACGCGGAGCCACTCGAGCGCAGCAGCGCGTGAACGGCCTGCCACGGCCGGCGTGGGATGCAGCGCGCGCGCGACCTCGAGCGGCCGGATGCCTGGCTTCAAGGTCGCTTGAATCGGCGTGAAGAGATGGTCGACGTTGGCCAGCACCTTCACGCGCGGAAGCGCTGCCACCTTGAGCTCGGCCGCAAACGGAGTGAGCGACTCACGAATGCCGTCCACCACCGCCTGGTGCTCGCGGCGATCCTTGTCGCTCTGCATGAGGCGAAAACCGTCGCCGCCCGCAGCCGTGCCCGCCAAAGCGTCGGTGGAAAAGGAGCTGCCACTCGCCTCGCACAACGTCTCCGGCGAAGCCCCGACGAAGGCGCGCCCATCGCGGCCCCGGACCAGAAACGACCAGCATTGCCGGTGCCGCGCCTCGAGGGTCTTGAGCACCGCCCGCTCAGCAAAGGGTTGATCGCACTCGAGCTCGATCACCCGCGCCAGCACGACCTTTTCGAACGCGCCGCCGGCGATCGCGCTGAGTGCAGCCTCGACCCGGGCGTCCCAGAACTTCCGGCTGCCGGGAATCAGCCGCGCCTTCGCCGAAGTGATGATGGCCTCGACCTCCTGCACCCCTTCGAGCCGCTTCTCGAGCGCCCGAATCGAGGTTCCCGCAGGGCCGAACGCCGCCATCCACGGCCGCGCGCCGTCCCACCACGCGAGCACTTCCGGGAGGATCCATCGTTCGTCATCAAACCCATCCCACGGGCGTTCGGCCTCGAAGGCCCACCCACCAAACCACGGCCCGGGCGGCGCGACCGGGGGCTGTGCAGAGAGCCAGGTGACATCGCCGCCCCCCTCTCCTGCGACACCAAGGCCCGTGACGTGAAGAGATCGTGATGGGTTCGACCAGAACACCGAGAGCGGCTCAGGCCCCAGACGGAGCAAGGCCCCGATGTGGGCAGGTTGCGCAATGCCCACGTATTGCATTCTGGCGAGGTCGTTCCCCACGGCGCAGTTGTCTTCTAAGGCATTGCCGCTATAGATGCATCACCAAGTTCAAAACGGCTTGAACTGGTTGAACAGGAGCACGCATGGCGGCGCATGAGGCGACGAAGGTGCTGAGAGCGGCGGGTCAAGCGACGATTCAAGTCTCGCTCGGCTCGGGCGTCACGTTGGGTGATGGCCGCTTCACGGTCATCGCAGGCCCCTGCGCTTTGGAGAACGCGGATCAAGTCGAGAAGGCGGCCACCGCGGTGAAACAAGCCGGTGCGCACGTGCTCCGGGGGGGCGCGTTCAAGCCACGCTCTTCTCCGTATGCTTTTCAGGGTTTGGGGGAAATGGGCCTCAAGCTGCTGGCCGAACAGGGCAAGCGCCACCGCATGCCGGTGATCTCCGAGGTGATGGACGTCAGCCAGCTTTCGCTGATGATGGACTACGTCGATGTGCTGCAGATCGGCGCGCGCAACATGCACAACTTCTCGTTGCTGCGTGAAGTCGCCAAGACGCAGCGCCCCGTGGTGCTCAAGCGCGGCTTCGGCGCGACGCTCGAGGAGTGGCTGCTCGCGGCCGAGTACCTGCTTGCCGGCGGCAACGACCAGGTGATCCTGTGCGAGCGCGGCATTCGCAGCTTCGACACCACGCTGCGCAACACGCTCGATCTCGCGGGCATGGCCTGGGTGAAGGAGCGGTCGAGGCTCCCGGTGATCGTCGATCCGTCGCACTCCACCGGGGTTCGTTCACTGGTGATCCCCATGGCGCTGGCGGCTGCGGCGGCCGGAGCGGATGGCTTGATGGTCGAAGTACACCCCACGCCAGAGACCGCGTTGTGTGACGGGCCGCAGGCGCTCACGCCGGCGATGTTCGGCTCGTTGATGCAGACGTTGCCTGGCCTGCTTCAGGCGACGGGCCGAAAACTTTCGGGCCACGAAGCCCTCACCGCAGTGGGCTCATGAGCGAACAAGTTCACCAGATGTTCACGCAGATAGCGCCGCGGTACGACGCGACCAACGACGTGCTCTCGATGGGCGTTCACCGAATCTGGCGCCGGGTGGCCGTGAAGCGCTCGGGCGTGCAAGCCGGCGACTCGGTGCTCGACTGCGCGACTGGCACCGGCGATTTGGCGCTCGCCTTCAAGCGGGCGGTCGGTCCAACGGGCGAAGTGATCGGGACCGACTTCAACGCGGGCATGCTGAGCTTCGCGCCCAAGAAGGCAGCTGACGCGGGCCTCGACGTGAAGTTCGAAGTGGCCGACGCGATGCAGCTTCCCTACGAGTCGTCGCGTTTCACCGTGGCGTCGATCTCGTTCGGCATCCGCAACGTGGATGATCCCAAGGCGTGCGTGGCTGAACTGGCGCGCGTGGTGAAGCCGGGCGGGCGCGTGGTGGTGCTCGAGTTCGGCCAGCCCGCGGGGCTCTTCGGATCGCTGTTCCGCTTTTACGCGAAGCACATCATGCCGCTGCTGGGTCAGATGCTCACCGGGAGCCGGGCGGCCTACGAGTACCTGCCGCGCACGATGGCCGCTTTCCCCGCGGGCGAACGCTTCACCGCGATGATGAACGAGACCGGCAAGTACGCGAAGGCCGAAGCACACCCGCTGCTCTGGGGCCTGGCCTACGTCTACGTCGGCACGGTCAGCTGACCTCTCAGGGTTCATTCCGCAGCCAGCGCCTCTTTCGCGAGGTCGTACCGGAACCCAGCGCGCATCAACACCGCCAGATCTCTCTGCCGACGCGCCGGGTCGTTCCCCAGCCGCTTCTTCTTCACCAGAGCGCGAGCCTCTTCAAGCCCGCGAGCCGGAGCCGCCTTCTTCTGCAACCCCACGTCGGGAACGAAGGCCCCCGGAAACGCGATCACCTGGCCGGCGCCTGAGCCCTGGAACGCCTGACCCGAGCGAGGCATGAGCTGCACCACCCGCCCCTCCTCGATCGCTTCCACCACCTGTTCCTCGGCTGAAGCCTTCAGCGCCTGCCGAGCCAGGTCAGACCCGAACCCCGCCCGCATCAGCACCGCGAAGTCTTTCTGCTTCCGCTCGGGATCGCGCCCGAGCCGCTTGCGCTTCACCAGCATGCACGCGGCCTCGAACTCCCGCTCCGGCGTGCTGATGGCCGACTTCGCCGCGAGCGCGGGCTCAATGCCCTTCTCCCTCAGCTTCATCTGAATCACCCGGCTGCTCTTGCCCTGCCGGTGCAACGACGCGGTCTTCGACTCAGCAAACCGCGCATCATCGACGTACCCGTTC
>JAYTAT010000878.1:0-2833 GCA_043737315.1 Archangium sp. | reverse complement strand
TGGGCACCACCAGGAAAGGACCCTTGGTGGACATCGCAGCGGCGGTGAAGAAAGCGCCGGCGATCAGGTGCGGCAGCCAGCGCTCTTTCGTTCCGTGGTGCACGGACAGCAGGTGGAAGACGGCGCCCGCGATCAGCCCCAGCAGGAAAGGCTCGGCTCTCACGTCAGCGTTCGAGAGCACCGTGTGTTCGGCGGCGAGCAACAACAGCACCGCCAGGCGCGCGACCGATGCGTTGAAGAGCAACACGCCGATCCGCCACGTGTAGTGCACGCCCAGGAAGAAGAAACCGAGCGCGGGGAGCCGCCAGGCGATCTCGTTGACCCCGAAGAGCCGCATCGACGTCGAGGTCACCCAGAAAAGAAAGTGCGGCTTGTCGAGCCAGTCACCGCGATAGGCGACCAGGTTGATGAGGTCACCCGTCTGCGCCATGTGTTTGGCGACCGTCGCGTAGAGCGCCGAGTCGGGCTCGGTGATCGAGCCGAACAAAGTCGTCACGTGCAGGCCGACTCCCAGCACGAGCAGCGGCCTCCACCAGCGGTTGAGCCATTCTTCGAGGGCGACGTTCATTCTTTTCCGATGCTGCCTCTACCTCGGATGTTGTTCCTCGTCGGCGTTTCTCGTTTCCGGCAGAGTCCGTCGCGTGCGTGCCCTCGTCACGAGTCGTCGCAGTGAACTTCGGCTCGACCGGGCCCGCGCGTTCTTGCGCGAGCTGCCGGCCAGCGGCGATGCGCTGCTGATCGGGCCTTCATTCGAGACGGTGGCCGAGCTGACCCGCTCGCTCAAGCGTGCCTTCTTCGGGTGGCGGCGCATGGCGCTGTACCGCTGTGCGTTGGAGCTCGCTCAGGCGGAGCTGCTCGCGAAGAAGCTCACCCCGGTCAGCTCGTTGTCGCTCGAGGCCCTGTGGGCGCGCGTGGCGCATCAACTGGGTGCTGACTCGTTGCTGCACCGGCTGGCTCCGTTGGATGGGAGGCCTGGGCTTTCGCGTGCACTCGCGCGCACGGTGGGTGAGCTGCGCATGCTGGGCATCAGGCCTGACGCGGTTGAGCCGGCGCTCGGTGAGGCGATGCGCGCGTTCGAGCAGGCGTTGGAAGAAGGCGGGCTGGCAGATCGTTCGATGGTCTATGCGCTGGCCCGGCAAGGCGTGGTGGCCTCACGGCCGGCACCTCTGTTGCTGCTCGACGTTCGATTTTCACCCGGCCTCGAGGAAGATTTCGTCGGCGCTCTGGTGCGGCACGCGCCGCAGGTGCTCGCGGTTTGCCCCATCGACGAAGTGAGCGTGGTCGACCCGCTCGAGAGGCTGCTGGGCGTCAAGGCCCAGGCGCTGCGCAACGACGGCGCGTCTTCGCTCGATGAGCTTCAGCGCAACCTCTTCTCTCCCATGGCCGCTTCGGCTGCGAAAGAACTCAAGCTCGACGACTTCTTCTCCGCCCCCGGTGAGGCGCGCGAGTGCGTTGAGATCGCCCGGCGCATGCTCGAGCTGGCGCGGGGTGGCATTCGCTTCGACGACATGGCGGTGCTGTTGCGCAGCCCGGCGACCTACCGGTCCGCGCTCGAAGACGCGTTCAGGCGCGCGCACATTCCGGCGTGGTTCAGCTCGGGTCTGCCCAGGCCCGACCCGTCAGGCCGTGCGCTGCTGGCGCTCCTTCATTGCGCTGAAGAGGGGCTCAGTGCGCGCCGCTTCAGTGAGTACCTGTCGTTGTCTCAAGTGCCCCGGCTCGAAGATTCAGGCGCCCCCCCGGCTGCGTCTGCGGATCGTTTCGTCCGGCCTGACGCGAGCGAGTCGTTGCTGCCTCTTTCTTCACGCGCACCCGCCGTGCTTCCCGTGGCCGAGGTGATTGGAGACGTGGAGGCGCCCGCGGTGCTGGGTCAGCTGCGGTCACCTCGCCGCTGGGAGAGGTTGATCATCGACGCGGCGGTGATTGGCGGCACCGATCGTTGGAAACGAAGACTGACCGGCCTGCGCAATAAGAAACAAAAAGAACGGCAGAACCCGACAGCCAGTGAAGCGCAGCAACAACGCGTGGATCGTGACCTCGCCGATCTCGATGCGCTCGAACACTTTGCGTTACCGCTGCTCCATGCCCTGGCTGAGCTCCCGAAGTCGGCCACGTGGAAGGACTGGCTCGATCAGCTCGGTGCGCTGGCGACGCGGGCGCTCAAGTATCCGCAGCGGGTGCTGGCGGTGTTGCACGAGCTCGCTCCGATGGCCCCCATGGGTCCGCTCGAGTTGCCTGAAGTGCGCGCGGTGTTGAGTCAGCGGCTCTCTGAAGTGACCGAGCCTCCCGAAGGGCGGCGGCACGGACAGGTGCTGGTTGCCCCCGTGGAAGCGGCGCGGGGCATGTCGTTCAGCATCGTCTTCATTCCGGGGCTCGCCGAGCGCGTGTTCCCCCAGAAGATTCGCGAAGACCCGCTGTTGCCCGATGCCAGGCGCGTCGAGGTGTCGGGCTCGCTCGAGGTCTCCCGGGCGCGGATTGCTTCCGAACGGCTCGCGCTTCAGCTGGCCGTCGGCGCTGCGCGCACCAAGGCGATCCTCTCGTATCCGCGCGTCGATGCGGAACATGCGCGGCCCCGGGTGCCGTCGTTCTATGCGCTCGAGGCTGCGCGCGCCGTGCAGGGCACGTTGCCTGGTTTCGAAGCGCTGCAGCGCCAGGCAGAGTCGTCCTCACGCACCCGGCTCGCCTGGCCTGCTCCCGATGAGCCGCACCAGGCGATCGACGACACCGAGTTCGATCTGGCGATGCTCGATCGCATCTTGCGGTCGCGTGAGCCGGTGAAGGGCCATGGCCGGTACCTGGTCACCACCAACGCCCATCTCGCGCGGGCCCTGCGATC
>JAYTAT010000877.1:0-17258 GCA_043737315.1 Archangium sp. | reverse complement strand
CGTTCCCATTTGTGCCTCCTCTGGTCCGCTACGGCCGGTAGCAGAAGCGGTGAGGCAACGACCCACGCCGGGTCACAATTCGGACGCGGCAATGCGATGGGTACGAGTAATTGACGTCGGGCATGGGCACTCGCGGAACTCTACTTCGACCAGAAGGTTCTCGATCAACTCCGGCGCGTCTGGGCCGAGAAGGGCACTTTGGCTGGCGATGTGGCGCGATGGACCACCGAAATGGACGCCGTCGGCAAGGACGCAGTTGCCTCGCATCAACAGCTCTTCGGACCAAACGCTCTATCTCGGATCGAGGCCCTCGAAGCAGAGACGCGCACGATCCTAAAGCTGCACGCGATCCAAGATTGATGGTCGCTGGTCTCGAATGACAGCCGCGAACGAGGAAATTCGTGACCCGAAGTTAGGACTCTCGAATGGCCTCGTCGTGAAGGTCCATGCGTTCGCCTTCGCGCTCGTACTGCTCGGCCATTCTTCCCAGAAGAGCCCCCGTCGATGGATACGTCGACGCGAGGCGTTCAGCATCGCCTCGAAGGCGCTGCGCCAATGCGCGCTCTCGCACACCCCCATCGCCGACAGTTCCGTGCGTCACCCCGCGCAGATTCGATTTCGCGATCTCAAGGTGGCGTGGGAACGATGCGAAACGGTCGGCCTCGATTAGCGAGCGCGCTGTAAGGCAGGGCCAGACGCCATCGGATGGCGGAACCCGAGCCAGCAGTTTCCCAATTTCAATCAGTCCCGCGGTCACGCGGCGGCGCGTGTTCAATTGAATCAATGCGTTCTCCACCCATGTGGTGACGGCGAGGTCACGTTCCGGGGGAGGCAGCGTTTCACCGGGGCAGCCGCCCCAGTTCGTCAGAAGGGAATGAGCCGCGTGTGCCCTTGACCGACGCGTCTCTTCTCTATCCGAGGCCACTTCCGGTGCGGTCTCCGTTTCGCCTCCTTCGTCGGCGATGTACGCGAGCTGAACAAGCTCTGCCCAAAGCTCTGGCGAATCTCCCAGAGCGGAGTTGACGCGCGGAGTACCCCACGAGTGTTCAAGAACTGGAAGAAAGAAGACCTCCACGGCCCACACGCGCTGCGCAGCGACCTCTTGATCATCTCCGATCAACTGCAACGCTTTCTGAACCAAGAAGCCCAGATTCCCTCTTCCGCCCATGGACGGCGCAAGGGCCTCAGGGTGAGCGATGCAGGCCTCCAAAACTTCGATCGCCAGGTTCGGGGGCGGTCGCTCTTGGTCCGCTCGCGTCGAAAGATTAAGCGTTTCAAGGGCAGCGACAACGGCACCGGCCTGCACGAGGTTGCGGACACAAGCCTCCACATCAGCCAGCGATGCGTCAGCGTAGAGGCGCGGTCCAGTTCGCCAGTACTCGGCGGCCAATTCGGGCCCAATTGCTTCAAGCATCGCCCACGTCGCTGAGTTTCTGTTCAGGGCGAGGGCAACGCGAACTGCGTCTGCACGTCGCCCGGACGATTCCAGCTGCCTGAGCGTCTGCTCGACCCACTCGGCTCCGGCCGCCGTTGATCGCGCATCCACGAACGCGGCAAGCGCCTCTCTGTACGGTTCCTCCGCTCCTGGAGGTGGTGCGGCGAGCATGAGGATGTCGCCCTGTGCGCCATGAACCTGTGCGAGCACCTGGCCGACCAACGCCGGGCGTTCAACTTGTCCAAGTAGGGCGCGCATCGTCTCCTGCAACCCAGGTAGCGAAACGATCTCCTCCATTGCGGCGACGCGCAGTTCGGCGTGGCGAGTCTCGGCAGCTCGCCAATCGAACCCCAGATTCTCCTCCGGTAGGTCTGTGCGGTAGGTGAACAGCCAAGCAAGCCGACGCACCAAATCCGGAGGCTCGAGGGCCCGATAGACTTGGCGAGCAAGTGCAACGAGTTCGGGGTCCGCGGCCATCGGTTCCGAATAGCGGGGTAGCCGCAGGAGCTCCGTGAGCAGGCTCCGGACGGTGGCCCACAACAAGGCATGAGCCTCGAGAGGTGCCAGTCCGCTCAGACGAGCGGACAGGGCTCGCAACACACGGCTTATGGCTGACTGAGGCGCCCCCTCGATCTCGTGGATTAGTTCAGACCAGCGAGAGATATCGCTCGCCGCAAGTTCAATCACGAAGTCGACCACCCAGTTTGAGAACTGCACATCGATAGCGACGGTCCGTGGCATCCCAGGAACGGGTGGCTGGATGAAGGATGGCCGCATGCAGTCGTCGAGTGTTCCCCGCGGAGCGCGGCTCGGAAGAAGGGCAAGGCCCGCCTGCCACGCAATTCCAGGTGTCGGCGCGACCAGCCCGCGCAGCGCCTGAAGCCGGGCGTCACTCGGCGCAAGCGTCTGCGGCCAGAAGCCGCGAAGAATGCTGACGAGACTGCGCAGCGGTCGATTCGCGACCTGCCCGCCTGGGTCCCTCGCCGCTAGTCGCCCGAGCGCGCGAACGACTCGACTCATCCGCACGGGTTCCCAAGCCAGAATCTCCAGGCCCCAGAGCAGCCCTGTGTGAGGTGTTGGGCCAAAGACACCGCCTTCAATCGCGAGCAAGTGGCAGACGCCTTCGTCCCCCGCGGCGATGCTCGCCTCCAACCTGTCGAGGAAGGCCTCGGGAGCCGCCTCTGCGAGGACAGGCAACTCGGAGTGAGCCGAGGCCCATCTCCGCCAGTCCCCATCGAGAATCTGTCGAACGGCATTCTGAGCGATGGCTCGACGCTTCGCGGGGCCGCCCACCGGCGGCCGACCCCAGGTGCCCTGCGCGAGCAGGGCAAGCGAACGCGCGATGCCCGTACGGAGCGCTCCCGAATATCGGAGTCCCGGTCCCCTCATCGAAAGCGCGAGTCTGGCTGCCGTTGCGGCACCCGCTGCCGGGTCATTCTCCGAGAGCACGGCGACGGCGGCGCCCGCGAAGGCGGCTGCTTGTACCTCGGTGAGTTGATGAACGAGCAGCCGCCAAGCATCGGGCGGTGAACGCCATGTCCAACTGTCCTCCTGCCGACGCAACGGGGCTCCGGCACCAGCGCTCAGCGCCGAACAGGCCGCGTCGACCTCGCTGGACGACCTCCCCCCCGAGAGCTGGGAGACAATCTCGCAGTCCCCTTGAGACGCCGGTGTCCAAGCACCCGCAAGCAGTACCGCTCGAGTCTCTGCCGCGAGGGAACCCATGGCCCAGCTCGGACGCTCGGCGTAGCCCAAGAGTCGTTGCAGGGCACCCGCGCTTCCACCGCACTCTTGCGCTCGACGATCGGCATCCGCCGGTTCGAGCACTGCAGCGAGGACTTCGCCGAGCGCCCGTCGATCAAGCGAGGGCAGAACCACTGTCGGCATCTGCGGTTGGGCATCTGCACCAAATGCAATTGCCAAATGCTGCGTGAGCCCTGCTGATCCTCGATCGTATCCGTCGACTTCTGCGAGGACCACCAGCGGACGCCCAGCCGGCGGTTGAAGCGCCCAGTCCAGTGCATTCCGGCTGCGCACGACCAGTGCCCGAGAGTTCCAATCAGCATTGGTCTCCAGCGCAAGGGCGGCAGCGACAAATGCGAGCGCTTCCTCGCGAGTTTCCGCGCGCACTCGAAGCACGGAAGGGGGCCGCCGCGCCCAATCTCTGATTGCCCGAACCTCAGCTTCCCGCCCAGCGCTGAGCACACCCAGCGGAAGCGCTGGCTCCGTTCGTCTGCTCCAATCGGCAAGAACCCGCTCGAGGTCCAACGAATCCTGAACTGGCCGCCCGAGCTCGAATGCAAACCAAGAGGCAACAGCAGGGGCGTTCTCCAGCCAGTGCGAGAGGTCGTCCGCATCGAAGGCCATCACGCTCGCCCACACACCCTCGGCTTGTTTCGCGGTCTGCCAGACTGTCTTCCCAGGCCATCGACGACTGGTGACCGCGATGTACGCGGTGAGGCTCGGTTGAACGGTTCCCGGTGCCGCAGTCCGCTTCGTGTAGTCCTCTTCAGCCTTTGCCTCCGGCCCGATCTTCGTCGACAGCTCCCACACCGCCGGTCCTGCAGGCACAGGGAAGACACTGGCCGGGAAGTTCGTGAATCCATCGAAGCCCGACAACTGGACGCCGCTGTCGGCGCGAAACTGGATCACCGCACCCGCTGGAGCGGCCGAAGCGACGATCTTTCGAACGAGAAGTGGAAATCGAGGCTTCGCGCTCGCAAGGCCGCTCCACCCAACCAAGTCGTCTCCGGAAATCGTGATCGGCGGAGGCATCGTGCTCCAAGCGGCGTGAGACTGACGTGTGGCCGTTCTTCTGCGTGTGCCCGTGAACGAACACGGCTGCGCACTCCGAGCAAGTCATTGCTGGAACCGGCCTTCGCCCTCCTTCCCGCCGACCAAGCATAGAGGCCTTCAGCGTTTCCAGTTTCGCGGTCGTCCAGGCTTCGCCGGTCAGTCCTTGGTGCGCCGCAGGAGAGCCGACGGCTCCACCATGAGCGCCTCGGCGAGCCTGACAATCGTGTCCAGGCGGGCGTTGATCGCTCCGCCCTCGACGCGCTGGAGGAAGCGAATGTCCATGCCAGTCAGCTCGATCAGGCCCTCTTGGGTTAGCTGCCGACGTCGCCGCCACCGTCGAACATTTGCGCCGAAGAAGGACTGAAAGAGGTTGGCGCCTTGGCGACCCGACATCTGCGAGTAGGTAGGTCACCGCCCAACATGAACCCGATATGCCCGTACCGTGTTGACGCACCGAAGGCAGCGACCAGTGATCGGAGCCTCGGCAGGGCGCTCAACTGGGCGGCGCCCTTGAGCGGGTGTCCCAAGGCGCAGGGGGTCGAAGCGTTGGGGAGGCGTGCATGCGGTTCTTAGTGTCGGTCATGGCGGTGGTCGGGGGCCCTCAACCGAATGAGCCGGCGCCGCTCGCGAGTTACCTGATCGGGGGCGTGGCGATGGTGGTGGTGGTCGGGGTTTCAACATTGATCTGGAACTACTGGGAGCGCTTCCCGGAGGTCCTGAGGTGGATGCTCCTGTTGCCGACGCTTGGCCTGTCGATGATGGCGGTCGGGATCATCGGCTTGATCATCTTGACGTTCCAGGGAGAGGACGGGTTCTGGGTTGAGTTGACCCAAGCGGCCACAATGTCCAGCGTCTGGTTTGCCATGGTGTTCGCGCTCGCCCCGCGAGCGAAGGAGCGAGTTGGCTGGGTCTTCTACGTCCTGACGATGTCCTTCATGGGGCTGCTCCTGTTGTTGATGGTCGCGAAGGGGGTCGGTATCGCCGGCCTGCTGCCGATGCTTCCGGTGCCTGACTGGGCGCACTGGAGCCGTCGCGACACCATCGAGCTAGGTCAGACGGTCATCTGGATCGTCTTCGGAACGGTGAGCTTTCGCCACCAACTCCACCGCAGCCGGAGGGAAGCAACTTGAAGGTAACCGTCAAGGTAGAGCGCACGACGCGATGGAAGGGCGCTGGAGGGGAGGCCCCAGCGACGTCTGGTCGCAGAAGGTCGGAGGGTCGGCACCCGGTGCCGACCCCCTTTTCTTCTGCCCGCCGCCAGCTGTGAATTGGCCTGTGACAGGGTTCCGCCATGCTCCTGATTGCGGCGTTGATGGTGGTGGCAGCGGCAGCAGAGCCCTCAGGTGAACTCTTCCAGGACAAGGGGGACTTCTTCGTGAGAGCGAGGCGAACTCGAGGCATCGAGGTCGGCGCTCAACTCAAGATCTTGGGAGCCTTCATCGGCAACACCGGAGAGCGACGCACCGCTGGCAAGGTGACGGTCCTCGAACTCTGGCCCGAGCTCGCCCGCGTAAGCCTCGATGCCGGCGCCCGTGCGGCGATGGCTCAGGTGCTGGACGGTGAAACGCTCGGGGTTGTTGAACTGCCCGACGAGATCCACCTGCCTGAGCCAGCGGCACCTCGCTACGGTTCGGTCTTCATCGATCCGTTGGGGTTCCTCACCTTCGGCCCGGTGATCGGCCTCGAAGTCGGGGCCGGCCGCGCGGCGGGCGCCATCTACGGTCGGTGGCTGAGTGGCGGCCTCGTGAGCAACACGACGGCCCTCCTGGGCTCAGGAGAGGCGTACGACTTCTCCTTTGGCCTGGGGGCTCGATTCCGCTTCTACTTCCGCGACAACCTTGCGGGCGCGCATCTGGGCGCCGCAGTGGAATGGCTCCGCACTGTCGTCCGGAACGAACGACTTCTCCTGATCCTCACGTCGAACTACCTGGTGCCGCAGTTTGAGGGCGGGTACCGCTGGGCCAGCGATCGAGTGTTTCTCGACCTGGCCGGTTCGGTCGGGGGGAGCGCCCGTCTCTTCTGGAAGCTCGAGAACTTGCCCGGCGGGCAACTTGCCTCGTCGCTCTACCCGACTCCGATCACGGGCTTCTTTGCTTCGGCGAAGCTGGAGCTTGGCGTGTTCTTCTAATCATTCGGCATCGCGCGCCTTCGGAACAGTGAGCTTCCGCCACCAACTCCGCAGCAGCAAGGAAGGGCCTTCACTCTGATCGTGATCACGAGTTCACTCTCAATACTGTCCGCCTCGCAATCGGAGAAAACCCATGGGAACGCCGACCGAAGACTCAACGCAGCCAAGCGAAGCGAAGCCTCAAGAGGTGTCGTTCGACTCCCTTCCTTCGGAGAGATTGTCGGTGACGTCGATCAGCTACCGCGGCGAGGAGATTTGGACGCCCGCGGAGGGCGAGTTGAAGCCCGACGAGGTCAGCAAACGAATGCAGCGGGTGCGCGATCTGAAGGCGATGCCGACCCCCAAGCGCTGACTCAGCGCGCGAAATGGCCCGCGTCGAAGAGCGCAGAGTCGGAGGGTCGGCACCCGGTGCCGACCCTCTTTTCTGCCTACCGGCTGGGCCATCGCGACCGGGCAGGCAGGAGTTCACGCATGGGTGTGGCCCTGTTGGCTGTCGCCTTCTTGGCTTGCGTTTCGGCGCCCTTTCCTCGTACGCCTACGTCGTACCCTGCTCGGCCCGTCACGGTGACCGTTCGGGACTCGGGCGCATTCAATCGCGCTCTCCAGGTGGCGATCGCCGTAGGCTTCCAGGCGACGAAGACTGACGCGGCAACGGGTCTCTTCACTGTGGAGCGGATGCAACTCGATACGGTCCTGACCGCACAAAAGGCTGAGCGGTGGGTCGGCGGTCCGGCCCCACCGGACTATTTCCGTAAGTGCATCATCACCGCGATCATGGGAGGGGGCGAAGCGACGGTGTCCCCATCGGTCATCGTCTGCCGCGACAACCGCCACGGAGTTCCGCGGTGCGGCCTCACGGAGCCGGAGTTGAACTGGAGCGAGGCAGACACTCTCGAACACATACTCGAGGCCCTCAGCCCTCCACCGAAGACGCGGTCTTCGTCTCACCGAGCGGCGTGACGCGCGGCCGGGCCGAGGTGCTCGCGCGCTACAAGAAGAAGTACCCGACCGCTGCCGCCATGGGGAAGCTGAGCTTGAGCGCGATCGACGTTCGTGAGACCGCCGATGCCGTCTCGGTCGCCGCGAAGTGGACGCTGGAATTCCCCGGCAAGCCCGCGGCAACGGGCCACACGGTCGTGGTGTTTCGCCGCGCCCAGAATCAATGGCGCATCGTTCACGACGCCTCCATGTGACCTCCGATACCCATTTGTTCTCTGGAACCCGAACGCGACCTTCGTGCACGATGGCCGCGTGAAGCACCTTATTTTCTGCCTGATGCTCGTCGCCTGCACGCCGAAGCCGGCTTCCACGCTGGTGCCTGACGTCGTCGCAACCTCACCCGATGCATCCGCTGCGATCGATGCGGGCGTGTCGTGCGCCTGCGAGCACTGGGGCAACCCCCGCAATCGGGGCCTCGTCGCCGATCCCCTGGTGGAGCTCTCGGGGCTGGTGGCCAGCCGCGCTCAGCCCGGCGTCTTCTACGCGCACAACGACTCAGGCGACTCAGCGCGCTTCTTTGCGATGGCCGTGACCGGTGCGATCGCCCAGACCTTCACGCTCGACGCCGCCATCGCGACCGACTGGGAAGACATCGCGCTGGGCCCGTGCCCCACCGGAACCTGCGTGTACCTGGGCGACATCGGCGACAACCTGCGCCTGCGCGGCGACTACGCGATCTACCGTGTGCCGGAACCCACCGTGACTTCAGGCACCTCCGCCGTCCCATGGGACCGCTTCCGCTACCAATATCCCCAGGGCGCGCGGCACAACTCGGAAGCGATCTTCATGCACCCCTCGACGGGCCGGCTTTACCTGATCACCAAAGAAGACAGCGCCCCGAGCGAGGTCTACCGGTTTCCCCTGCCGTTCGATTCAGGGAAGGTCGCCATGCTCGAGCGGGTGACCACGCTCACGGTACCCAGCTCGACAGACCGCCCGCTGACCGGAGCCGACGTGAACGTGTGCGGCACCGCGGTGTTGCTGCGCATGTACAACCGGATGGTCGAGCTGCGCCTGCCGCCCGACGAGAGCGACTTCGAGAAGATCTTCGCGGTTGAGCCGGTCACCGTGCCGACGGCGAGCGAAGGGCAGGGCGAGGCGGTGGCGTATGGGGCCGACGGGCAGTCGTACTTCACCGCGAGTGAGAAGCTGGTCGACCCGCCTCCGATGTACGAGCATCGCTGCAGATGATGTGGAAGGCAGTCTTCGGTCACCTCGCCGCGCGCGTGGTGCAGGGTGTGGCACGGGCCAGCCGGGCGCCTTCGCGAAGGCTCACTGCGGTCGAGTGCGAGCTGGTCGCGCCGATCTACCAGGCCAGCATCGACCTCTCGAAGATCTGCGTGCGCGAGAACGTCCGCGGATTGCTCAACGCCAGCCGGCGCGCCTTCGTGATCGAAGAGACGATGTTCCTCCCCAGTGGATACCTGCCGCTGCGCAGCCACATCCTGGTGCACGAGCTGTGTCACGTCTGGCAGTTCCAAAACGGTGGGCACGCGTACATCGGAGACTCGGTGCACGCGCAGTTGCTGGGTGACGGCTACGAGTTGGAGAAAGGTCTGCTTCAGGGCCGCGCGTGGGCCGAGCTGAACGCGGAGCAACAAGCGACGTTGATCGAGGCCTCGTTCACACAGGGCTGCTTCGAGGGCAAACCCTTCACGGTGCGAGGGCGCGACTGGACTGACTACTGGCGCACGGCTGTCTCGGAGCTCAGAGCAGGTCGAGGCGCCCGTTTCACTTCGAGACGCTGAAGCGTGCCGGACGAAGCGCTCACTTCCGCTTGAACACCCGCTTCAACTCGAGGGTCTTCTCGCCCAGCGGAGCAACGATGATCCGCAACGTCATCGCCCCGTCTTCTTCCACCCGGCGGCGCAGCTCGAGCGGCACCTTGCCTTCTTTTTCCAGCGTGAGGTGACCGCGCCCCACGATGGTGTCGCCTTCGAGGGTGACGACGTACGAAAGCCGATTCCCAAAAAAATCATCAACCGTTGGCGTGACGCCGTCGAAGACGAGCGTGTGGCGTTTGCTCGGCAGCACCCCCGACTTCACCTCGATGATCGCGCGTTGAGCCGTGGTGACGATGACGTTGATCGGCCGAACGGTGGGCGCCAACTTCCGCAGCACCCACGCGACCTCGAGCCGCTCGAGCACGGGGGCGGTGTCACTCGATCTTTCGCTGTCGAGAATCCACGTTCCGTCGAGCGCCGACGCGCCGCCATCACTCGCCGCCAACAGCAACGAGACGGCGAGCGCGGAAATCAGAAGCTGCCGCCGAAGTTGATCATCGCTCCGGTCGGCGTGGGGTTGGTCTCGATGGGCTCACCGGTACCGGTCTTCGGCACAGGCGCCGCGGCAGGGGCACCAGGGCTCGGCGTGAGAATGATCCACGTGACGCCGCCGGCCACCGCGGCCGCTCCAGCGCCGACCAGAATGTTGGCGAGCAGCGCGCTGGTGGGCGCGGCCCTGGCTTCCGTGCGAGTGACGTTGACGGGATCGCCACCCGCCGTAAGCCTGTTGCGGACGTCTTGAGCGCCTTGACCGAAGCCCACGCCGACGGCGACCGCCGCTGCGCCGACGATGGCCAGATACAGGCCGGGCTTGGTGAAGATGCCGCCCTTCGGCTCTTCGACGGGCTTGGCCACCACCACCTGCTCGAGCGGGAGCGCGACCAGCAAGACCTTCACCTCGACGGCCTTGCCTGACTCCACCGTGACGGTCTGCTCGAACGGCTTGTAGCCCGCCGAGGTGACCTTCACGGTGCGCGTGCCGCGCTGAGCTATCACCTCGACCGAGCCCATGCCGTTCTCCACGCCATCGACCGTCACCACCCCAGAAGGATCGTTCTCGATCACGATCTTGCCGTTGGGGATCGAGAGCGTCTTCTGCACCTGCACCACGAAGCCGGCGAGCTTCTTGATGAACTCGCGGTCTTTCTGGAGCTGGCTCTTACCGGCGACACCCAGAAAGACCTTCTCGGCCTTCTCAGCGCTGTCTTGCGAGACGACGAGCACCTCGTTGAAGCCGGGATCCCAGCCGTACATGGTGACCAGCGAGCCGACGTTGTGCTTCTGCACCGTGAGCCGCACGAGGCGGTTCACCTTGAGCTTCTTCGCCGTCGCTTCCATGCACGCGTAGTCGGTGCAGGCGTCGGCCATCGCGAACTCTGCGCCCAGCTGGCTGCGCGCCAAAGAAGGCTCGACCACGGTCTGAAAAAGATCGCCCTGGCCAAGCTGTTTGAGCAGCTCGGCTTCGAGCTGGCGGGCGCGCGAGGCGCTCACCTCTTCGGTGTCTGCGGCCTTCACCGAGAGCACACCCAGCGTGGGGCGGAACTCGGCCGGAACGACCGGCTTCTCTTCCGTCAGATCGAGCTCGAATTCCTGCGCGAGCGCCGAAGTGGCCAGGAGGATTACCGGAAGGGCGCTGCGAACGAAGTTGAGGGTCACGTGTTCTCCGGAACAAAACGGCGGATCTGCTCGACCAGGTCCGAGGCGCTCGCGGTGCCGCGCACGAGCTTCTTGTCTTTCTCGGTCAGGAAGTGTTGCTCGATGAGGAACTGCAAGGCGTTCTCCAAACTGGTCTTCGACAGCGCTTCCGAGGCGGTGATCGTACCCGCGAGGAAGTCGGCCCTGCCAGCTTCCAGCGCGCGCTTGAGGTACTCCTTGCGATCGCACCCGCCCGCCGGAAGGTCCACGGCGGCGCGGGCGGCCAGCAGGTACGACTCCAGCGAGTCGCGCAGCAGGTCTGCGAGGAATTGCACCATCGGCCGCGCGTGCGCTTCGGGCGCGATGTGAATGCCGTTGCCCGGGGGCGCCACCGGGCTGTGCCCACCACGCGACAAGAGCCCCAGCTTGCCGAGGTGATCGAGCGTCTCGTCGAAGATGTGCTCGAAGGTCTTCCCCACCGGGTAGAGGAACTCGAGCTTGAAGAGCCGCGAGAGGAAGAGCGCGTGTTCCTTGATGGTGGCGCGGTCGGTCTTCGGATCGTTCGCAATCAGGGCTGCGCACACGATGGTGCGCCCCGCGACCAGGTTCATCAGGGTGTTCTTGTAGAAGCTGAGCTCAGCGCGTCGATCGTCTTCCACCTGGAAGATGGGTTCGCCGCGGGCCTCGATGCTGCGCACCATGCCCTCGCTGCAGAACATTCGCATGGCGTCTGAGATCGCGCCGATCACCGTGGGATCCGAAGGCGAGGTCATCAGCAGGCGGGAAAGCGGGGCGCCGAGATCGGTCGCCAGGCCCCGCAAGAAGACGATGCGGTCGGTCAGCTCACGCACCGAGATGCCGCGGCGGCGATGCGCGAGAAGGGCAGACGCCAGCAACGCGTGCGGCGTGACGGTCGAGACCTTGCTGATCCCGTACATCACGCGGTGACCCAGCGCGCGAACGAGCGCCTTCTTCTGATCGTCGGTGGCCGTCTCACGCACCACGCCGCGTTCGCGCATCAGCTTCGCCAACGAAACCGGCTCATCGAAGGTCAGGTAGATGCGCCCGTAGTTCTGCGTGAGCACCGCGGGGGCCGAGAGCAGCGCCTTCAAGTCTTCCGGCTTCTTCTCGCCGCCCTGCAGCTCTTTCTTGTAGCTCGCGCCCTCGACGACCTTCTCGTAGTCGATGGCGATCGGCACGAAGACGAGGTCGTTGCGCGCGCCCTCCATCACCGCGTCGACGAGCCAGGTGAACATGCCCAACTTGGGCTGGAGCAGCTTGCCGGTGCGTGAACGGCCGCCTTCGGGAAAGAACTCGTGGTGCAGCCCGTCGTGCACGATCTTCTTGAGGTAGGCCTTGAAGGTCGCCGTGTAGAGCTTGTCGCCCTTGAAGCTGCGCCGCAGGAAGAACGCGCCACAGCGGCGCAGGAACGGCCCGAGCGGCCAGAAAGAGAGGTTTGCTCCTGCGGCGATCAGCGGCGCGTTGTAGCCGCGCGTCCACAGCACGTACGACATGATCAGGTAGTCGATGTGGCTCTTGTGGCTCGGCGTGAAGACCACCGGCGCCTCGGCGGCCGCCTTCATGGTGCGATCGAGCCCGGCTTCGTCGACCTCGACGCCCTCGTAGATGCGGCTGAACACCTGGTTGAGGATCGACGCGGCCATCCCGACGTAGCTGGGGCTGAACTTCGCGGCGATCTCGTCGAACCTTTTCTTCGCGTCGCGCATCACCGAGGGCAGCGGCTTGTTCTTCTCGGCGGCCACTTCTTGCGCCGCGCGCTGGAAGGTCTTGTCGCGCATGGCCTCGTCGATGAGGCGCTCGGTGCCCTTGGCGGGTGGGCCGAAGACGGCGCGGGTCTCCTTCGCCAGATGGTGATGCAGCGCACCGCGCACCTTGCGGGCGATCACCGCGGTGGGGTTGCCACCTTCGTTCTTGATCACCTCGCGCAGATCGATGGGCGTGCCCACCCTGAGCTGCGCGCGTTCGAAGTTGCGCACGAAGGAGACGACCGAGTGCACGAACCCGGGTGCTTCAGGGCTCCCGAAGATGCGATCCGAGATGCTCGGCTTGACCTTCTGCTGCCACTTCTCCCAGACCAGCAATTCGGGCACGAGGAAGATGGGCTTGTCGCTGGTGCGCGCGAGCTCGACCAGGGCAGGGAAGGGGTCTTCGCGGCCTTCGCGCCCCCGCGCGGTGTTGAACCCGCTCTCTCTCATGAAGATGAGGCCCGACCCCTGCTGGTCGCGCGCCCACTCGAAACGTCGAGCGTGATCGCCCTCCATCTTCGAGTTGGTGAACGGCCGGGTGAACCAGCGGCGCAAATTCACCACAGCGCGGATGGCAGGCAGACCCCGGCGCACCAGGGCCCAGTTCAGGAACAGAAAGTTGATCCACGCGCTGGTGCGCATGACGTGAACCACCAACCCCCGCCGGGAGAGTTCCTGCAGCTCGTCGACCCCGGTCTGGGGGAAGCGCACGGCCTCGAAGAAACGTTGCCCCAGCTCGCGGCTGACGGGCCCGAACTCATGCTTGAGGACCAGGTCCTCGCTGATCGGTTTGGCTTGAATCGCTTCTTCGGACAAGGGCCCAAACCTTAGGCGAATCTGCCCGGATCGCTCCGTTCAAATTCTGTCTCTCTTTTCCCACAGGAGAGGGCCAGGGGTGAGGGTGTCGAGCCACGCAACGAGGCCGAGAACACACAACCCGACGCCGTGAACGGCCCCAATCAAGCCCCGAACGGTCGCAACCACCCGGCACGCCCATTGAACAAGGGGGCCGCATGGAACCGACACCGTCACCCCCGCCGACGTCCCGCCTCCGTTGGCTCTGGAACCAGCACTGGGCGGGCGGAATCTTCATCATCGCCTTTGCGGTCTGGGTGATCGCAGGCCAGGTCTCGCACCGCACCGACTTCGCCTCGACCGAGCTGGCCGACGACGTCGAGTCGCGCTGGGGAGCACCCGTCGAGCAAGCCGCGCCCTCGTTGCGAGCCGTACAGAGCGGCACCGTCTTCACCGAGCTCGCGCCGCTCTCGCTTTCCCAACAACGCGTGAAAGTCGACGCGACCATGAACTACCGCAAGCGGGGCCTCGCCTACTTTTCGGGCTTCGACTTCACTTTCGACGGCACCTACCTCGCTGAGAACCCCGAGCCGCACGACATCGACGTGGCCTTCGTCTTCCCGATCGAAGTCGACAAGTCGCAGGTGCTTCTCTCTGAGCTCGCGTTCTCCGTCGATGGCGCGCCCTCGTCGATGGATCTGGGTGAGCTCGGTGATCGCCTGGTCTGGACCGGCCGCATGCCGGTCGGTGGCAAGACCGAGTTCCACATTCGCTACCGGGCGCGTGGCCTGGAGTCGTTCGTCTACCGGCTCGACCCCGCCCTGCAGGCGCGCAACGTGACGTTGAACATCGACGTGACCGGCGGAGACAACATCGACTACCCACCCTTCGTGCTCGCCGCGAGTTCGAACACCACCGGCGACGGCAAGGCCGCCCTCGAATGGAAATACCCCTCACTCGAGTCGGGCGTGGCGATGGGGGTGATCCTCCCGTCGGTCAAAAAGTACGACGAGCTGATGGCCACCATGGCCTTCCGCGCGGTGGTGCCGGGCATCGTCTTTCTGATCGGGCTCTCGCTCTTGTCCCTGCGGCATCGCCGCAAGCTGCACATCTGGGAGACCTGGGTGGCCGCCGCCGCCTTCGGCTTCACCTCGGTCTTGCTGGCGTATCTGGGCGCGTTCCTTCACTTCCTCGCAGCGTGGGGCCTGACGATGGTGGGCATGGGGGCCGCGGTGGTGCTCTATGTCTCGAGGCTCTTCCCCCACGAGCGCGTGCACTGGCTCGCCTTCGCGTGGGTCGCGACGCAGGTGCTGCCGACCCTGGCCGTCTTGCTGCCTGGCTACACCGGGCTCATCTACACGCTCGAATTGCTCGCGGGCCTGCTCGCCGTGATGACGCTGGTCACCCGGAAAGAGGTGCGGGCCTTTCTCTCTGACCGCCCGGTGGGGGTGACGTCATGACGCCCGCGTTGTGGGTTCTGCTGCTCGCCGCCACGCCCAGCACGGGCACGGTGACGCTGCCGATCGATGAAGCCCGAACGCTCCTGTCCACTCCGATCGAAGCAGCTGCTCCGATTTCCGCGGCGGTGATCAGCCAGCGCCTGACAGGGCAGGTGACCGGAGACTCGCTCGAAGTGACCGCCACCTTCCAGGTCACGGTGATCGACGCGGCCCGCTGGAGCCGGCTCTCGCTCATCAAGCTCGATCCCCACGTGACGCTGGTCGACGCGACGAGCGGCGAGGGCATGCTGGTCACCACGCACCAGAACGAGGTGGCCTTCGTCTCGAGAGTGCCGGGCACGTACACGCTCGAGTTGCATCTGTCCGTGCGCGCTCAAGGCGGCCCCGTGCACGTGGCGCGGGTCACGCGAGGCGCTGATGCGCGGGAAGGTGTGATGCACGTCGAGACGGCCGCCCCAGAGCAGTCACTCGAGCAGGGCGCTGAAGTGCTCTCGAATGGCGGCACGTGGCTCGTTCGATGGAAGGGCCGCACTCAGGCCGCGGTCGCTGCGGCACGCCCCCCGATGGAGCCGGTGGTCTCGGCGGCGCACGTTCAAGTGGTGAGCACGGTCGAGGGGCGGGCGCGCATGACGGTGGAATACCGACTGGGGCTCGATCGGGAACAGACCCTCGCGCTGCGACTGCCCCCCGAGTGGACGCTGACCCGCGTGATCGCGAACGGAGCCCCGCGCCCCGTGCCCGCCGGAAAAGAAGTCGCCCTGACCGTCAACCCGCACAGCGCGGGTGGCCGCGAAGGCGTGGTGGAGCTGACGCTGGAGCGTGACTTCGGCGTCTTCCATCTCTCGGGGCGCCTCAACCTGTCGCTCCCCGGCGCGTCGTGGCCAACCTCGGTCTTGAACGCGAGCGTGCACCTGCCGAACGTCTTCGAGTACCGCCGCCTGGGTGGAAGCCTCGAACCGTCGGACGCGGCGGTCTCCAACAACGAGGCGTTGCCGGGCAAGGCGCTGCATTTCCGCCAGCACCTGGTCGCCTCGGCCGGACCGACGCTCGAGCTGAGCTACTCGGTGGATCTCACCAACCGCTATTTCCGGTCGAAGAATGACTGACGGGTCTCTCTGCCCCTCTCGCCGAGGGGGAGAGGGTCTGGGTGAGGTTGAGCGCGCCCACCCGCCGGCAAAGTGCCGCAAACGTCACAGCCGGTTCCTCGAACGGATCCCGAAAAAGCGCCCGCACCTCTGCCGCCGAAATCATCTTCCGCCCAAAAGCCTGGGCCATCGCAGCCCCCAGCAGATACCCAAGTGAATGACTGACGCCATTCATCAAACTCAGACTCGCCACCGGCACCATCGCCTGAGCCGCCGCGAGGTCGTCACCCAACGCCGTCGAGATCGCGAGCGTGAACGCCGCCACCCGCTTCATTTCGCCGCGGCCCGACTCGAAGTGCCACGTCCACTCATCCAACTGCGTGCATCTGCGCTTCGGATTGACCAACCGGCTGCCGAAGAACCCCAGCGCCTCCTCGAGGCAACGCGCCCAGAAACCATCCGCGCGTGATCTCGGCCGCTCCATCGCGTCACCGACGCACAGATGACGAACGAAATGAGCCGCCTCCTCTGCCGCATGGTTGAGCGAGAACGAAGCAATCCACACCGCGCGCGCCCGGGGAATCCACGCGCTCTCCAGCGACAACACGTGCTGCTCGAGATGCCGCAGCTCTGCCGCCGTGAAACGAGCGCGCTTCGACAATCGTTCGATCGCATCGAAGTCGCCCGCGCTCAGCACGAGCACCTGGTCGACCGCGTTACCCACCTTGAGGCCCGTGAACCGCCCGATGTCGCGCGCCAGATGGCGGAAGGTGAGGGCGATGCCCGTCTCGTCGATCGGCGCGTCACCGGCCTCGGCTTCCACGTAGTCGAGGAAGCTGCGCTGACACACCACCGGCGAGGTGTTCACCAGGCACACTTCACGCGCTGACAGCTCTACGGCGCGGGTGCTCTCGACCTTGCCGGTGCGCGCGAGCGACCAATAGACGCCCTCGGCATTCTGGTAGACGACCAACGTCTCGCGCTGGGTGTCGCCGAGCAACGCCTCGACCTTGCGCGGCAGATGCCCCGGCGCGACGTGAAACTGGCCCACCAGCGCGAGCACGAGGGGGCGATCGGCCGCCTTCGAAGCCCTGGCGATTGGCTTGGCCGCCGCCGCGTCACGCAGCCCGAGCGAGCGGGGCCCAGAGGCGCGGCGATCGATGGCGATCACCTCGAGCTTCTTCTTCCGGGCCAGCTCGAGAATCGGCGCAAACCCGGGCCAGATGTCGAAAGGCCCGCGGTAGGGATGCCCGATGCGCGAGAGGAAGACCTTCTCCGACAACTTGCCCGCGACGAAGGCCTCGAGCGTGGCCTGGTGACGAATCTCAACGAACTCGAGGGCCAGCACCACCCGCCGGCCGCTCGACAACGCGCT
>JAYTAT010000876.1:0-2838 GCA_043737315.1 Archangium sp. | reverse complement strand
GATGGGAAAGATGATCGGCGTCATTCCCATGCGTCTGCCGTCGAGGTCGGCCCTCGCCTTGAGGCGCCCTCGCTGCTCCTCCCGCCTCCCACTGCACCGAGCCGGGGGCGCTCAAGGGTCGCATCCGCGTCGCCGCCGATTTTGACGAACTGCCCGACGACATCGCCGCGGCGCTTGGCGCACGGCCGTGACGAGGCGCCTGCTGCTCGACACGCACGTCCTGCTCTGGTGGCTGGCCGACGATCCTTCGCTCAAGGCGCCCGTGAGGGCTCAGCTCGCGGCTCCGGAGAACCTCGTCTTCGTGAGCGCAGCCAGCATCTGGGAGATGCGCATCAAGGAGGCGTTGGGAAAGCTCGACCTGCCGGCCGATTTTGCGGCCGTGCTCGACGCACAGGCCTTCGAGCCTCTGTCCGTCACCGCGGCTCATGCCCACGCGCTTCGCGGTCTCCCGATGCACCATCGCAATCCGTTCGATCGCCTGCTCATCGCCCAGGCGAACGTGGAAGGGCTCACGCTGGTCTCTCACGACGACAGTTTGCGCGAGTATGGCGTGCCCCTCCTGCTGACCTGACCGGTTCACCCCCACCGTGACATCAGGCGCTCGCGATCGAACAGCCTACGGGTCTCCCGGGTTGAACTTCTCGTTCTTCGGGCGCACTGAGGCCATGACGCTCGCAGAAGTTCAGCTCGAGGCGGCTCGCAAGCGGCCAGGCCGGTCACCACTGCTCCGCAGAAAATGGGACGCATGGCCGCCTCGCCGTTTTCCTTCCTGCGCGGGCTTCGGCGCTGTGGGCGGAGGCGCTGCGCCAGGAGCCTTCACTGCTCCTCACGCCGCCGCCGTGGAGGAGTCAGCCCCCGCTCGCCTCCTATCTGCGAAGTCCCCCCAGGTCACGAGCCCCTCGACTCTGCTCGGGGAGAGCGGTGATCAGCTCTTCCCCCGCGACAGAGGCGGGAACTTCATCGCGTTAAACGGCCCGGCGCGCTGTTGTTGGGGGGGCGACGGGCGCTAGTCGTGGTCCTCGCGCTGTTGAGCGCACCCGCCTTCGCGCAGGGGGCCGTCGACGTCACCGTGCCGTCGAGCGCAAGCGAACCGTTTACCCAAGCAGCCCTGCTCGCGGCGAAGGGCCTGTCGTTCAAGCCTGCCACGCAGAGCGGTGCGCCCATCAGCGTGGTGCTCGCTTACCGCTACCGCTTCGAAGCCCCGGTGTTGATCAGCGCCGATGCAGGCGAGGTCGCGCTGTTCTGAAAGCTCTGTGGCCAGGTGCTCACCCGCGGCACCCGCGAGAGCATCGCGCTCGCGCAGGTCGGGCTGGAAGACGGCGGCATCACCACCGTGGAGACCGACGCCGACGGCCGCTTCACCCTCGAGCTCCCGCCTGGGCCTCAGCGTGTGCTGGTCATCGCGTCAGGCCACGTGAAGCGCGTCTTCAAGGAGACCTGAAGGCGGGCCAGTCGGTGCAGGTGCTCTACCGGCCTAACCGCATGTTCTCGCGCCCGTACGAGACGGTGGTGCGCGGTCAGGTGGATCGCGCCGAGGTGTCCCGCATCTCGCATTCGGGCGCCGAGCTGCACGAGGTCGCGAGCACCAACGGTGAGCCGCTGCGCGTCATCATGTTGTTGCCCGGTGTGGTCACGCCTGCCTGCCTCGGGCTTGAGCTACCCGGTGGTGCGAGGCGCGTTGCCCGCGGCGACCGGTTTCTTCCTCGACGGCGTGCGCGTGCCACAGCGCTACCACCTGCTCGCGGGTGGTTCGGTGATTCACCCCGACTTCATCGAGTCGATCGACTTCTACCCAGCCAACGCGCCAGCGCTGGCGAACTTCGTGGGCAACGTGCCGGATCGTGCGGCGCTCGACGAGCTGCGCCAGGTGCTCTGACGAAGGCTCAAAAGGGCGTAGCGGGCCTGGCAAACGCCTTGGCGCCCAGCGGCACCAGCTCGACCTCGAGTCGAATCGACTCACCGGTCGAGGTGAGCTCGAAGCGGCTGGGTGGGTTCGGTGCCGCCTCGACCCGAACGGAGTGTTTGCGCCGGTCGATGGGCACGATGACCGGCGTCATTCCCACGCGTCTGCCGTCGAGGTCGACGTCTGCCCTCACCTTGACTCCACCCACCAGGGCGATGATTTCCAGCTGGGGCTGACCCCGGTTGCCCATCGAGATCCTTCGCACACTGCGAGGCGCGTACTCACGCACCCGCTCGTGCGAGTAGCCGCTGCGGCTGACCGGCGCCGTCGCAGATGCGAGCTGAGCGGCCTTCTCACGCCGTGCGAGGAGACCTGGATCAGCTTCCGGCGCCGACGTCGCGGAAGGCGGCGATGCGATCGGTTGATGGCGCGTCGCCAGGGGCGTTGCGGGCGGTGGCGGGGCGGGCTGACCTGCGATGAAGGCGACGATGACCAACAGCACCGCTGCCGCCGCGATGATCGACAACACGAGCGCTGCCCGTGCCCAGTCGCGCGCGGTCTCTCCATCGACGGCTCGCAACGAAGCAGACGTGGCTGCGGTCTCCACCGCTTCCTGAGGCGAGAACGCGGGTGTCGAGGGCGAGGTCTCGTCGTCGAAGACGGGCCGTCGCCCCGAGACCGTCGGCTGACTCACCACCGGCGCCAGCTGTTGCTGCGTGTCGCTGGCCGCAGCCGGGTTTTGAGGCGCGGGGACCTCCTGCAGTGCGTGGAGCAGCGTGGCCCGGTGCCCCGTGCCTTCCAGGGCGAGCTCCATCGCCTCCCACAACGCGCCCAGGTCGGGAAAACGAAGTGCGGGGTCGACGGCCAGCGCGAGCTGCAACACCGGCGTCAGCCCCGCAGGCAACTCGGGCCGAAGCGCCGCGAGCTCGGGCCGC
>JAYTAT010000875.1:0-2844 GCA_043737315.1 Archangium sp. | reverse complement strand
TCACCAGCGAAGCGGCCATCGACGGTCTCAACGCCGACCTGCGTGAAGCGGTCGAGGTGGAAGACGCCACCGCCGACGTCGATCCCCGCATCACGGGTGCGCTGCACGAGCTGAAGGCCTCTTCAGAGGCGCTCGACATGCTCGGTGAGCTGCGCATGAAGCTGGCAGCGGTGCAGCTGTTCAGCGCGCTGATGGAAGCGGGCTTCATGCCGGACAACAACTGGGAAGAAGCGGTCGACTCGGCCGAGCCCAGCCAGGATCTCGCTCACATCGCCAGCAACGGCAATCGCCCGGTGTTGAACGAGGCGTTCAAGGCGTTCGCTGAGCTGCCTGATGAGATCCGCATGCGCCGCCTGGCCTACCTGGCCGAAGCGACCGCGCACGTGGAAGCGATGGCCGGCCCGGCTCCGATCGTGGCGCCTGCCGCACCGGCTCCCTGATTCATTTGGGGAGAGGTTCAGGGTGGGGGCGTAACAAGGTCCTCACGAAGTGCCCTGCTGCAGGATCCTTCCGAAAGGCGAGGGTCCGCAGCTCCACGTTCGAGAGAAACTGCAACAACCGCCGACGCACTTCGGGGCGAGGCAGCGCGACCTCGGCCACGTCGAAACACTGAGCCATGGCCAGCTGAGTGGCGGCGAGCGCGCTCAGGTCTTTGAGCTGTTCGCTTGCAGCCTTCTCGAGCGCGAAAAAGTACACCGCCTTCACCAGGCCCGGGCGCCCCGCGTTCTCGAAGTCAGACCGAAACGGAGTGCCGCACACCCGCCCATCGGGAAACAGCATCACCACTTCATCGGTGAGCAGCTGCAACCCCGCGCCGACGCCGAGCCTCGACAGGGTCGACTTGCCATCACCGCTCTTCCCCGCCGCCACCACCGCGCGGTCGCCTTCTCGCAGGGCGCACGCGTGAATGAGCACGGCGCCCTGACGGGTGGCGAGCAGGTACCAGGCGAGCCGCAGAATCAACTCACCGCGGAACACGCCGTCTTCCACCGCCACGTCGAGCGTGTCGCCTTCGAGCTTGAAGGTGCAGCGGCCCAGCGGCGCGTCGATGGGGGTGCCCTCGAGCAAGGCATGCCGGCGAACGGTCAGTGAAGGCGCGCCGGTGCCGATGAAGTGTTTCCAGTGCACCCGCTCGGTGGCCATCTCGCAGATCG
Organism: Archangium sp.; assembly: GCA_043737315.1. Lineage (GTDB taxonomy): Bacteria > Myxococcota > Myxococcia > Myxococcales > Myxococcaceae > Archangium_A. The sequence continues at coordinate 1,690 of JAYTAT010000875.1, read as the reverse complement.
ACGCGTCGATGCGCAGCACCTGCTCGGCACAGAGGAGCTCGACGAACGCCATCAGCCGGCCTTCGACTTCTTCACGGGCCGGTTCTCCTCGTCGACGCGCACGATGGAGGGTTGGTGCTTCGAGGCGGCCTTTTCCTTCACCCACCCGAAGCTGGCGATGGTGATGCGGCCCCCAGCCTTGATGAGGAGAGCGGCCGCGCCGCACACGCAGACCTCGCCCGCCTTGCCGCGCCGCAGCTGAACCGAGAGCCGGCTGCCCGTGGAGAGGTCGTACAACTCGACCTTCTCGTGTTCGAGGAAGCCGGCCGTCGCGATCAAGTCCCCATCGAGGCGCAGCCCGTCGGCGTCATCGAAGTCGACGGTGGTGACGACAGCCGGGTGGACTTCCCCGAGCAGCACGAGTCGCAGGGCCTTCACGGTTCCCTTCTACACCAGTCTCTCTCTCCCCTCCGGGGGTGAGGGGCCGTTACAGCAAGACCATCTGAACCTGCTCGGTGACCGCGCGAGCAAAAACACCCAGTCCCCTCAACTCCTTGGCGAGCTCCGCGGCAAAGCCATGCACGGTGATGACCTCGCGAGCCCCGCTCTTCTGGGCGTAGGCCACGAGTGAAGGAAAGTCGGCGTGGTCTGAAACTGGAAACGCGACATCAGCCCCACTGCGCCGCGCCCCCCAGGGCTCCAGCGCCCACCCGGTCAACGCAGCCAACGAACGAGGCCCCACGTGGGCCAGCGAGTCACCCCGCCGGAACGGAGGAAACAACCCGACCTCGTCTTCGAGAAACGCGCCATCGAACCGCCGTGCGCCGACGGGCATGCCGAGCTGCTCGTAGATCTCCGCCACCTCATGAATCTTCGGGTGCGCGCACACCTTGAGCCCGCGAACAGCCAGTTGGCGAATGGTCTCCTGAGACTTGCCCAGGGAGTACGCGAGCAGAATGGGCCTGACCCCGCGCGCCAGCTGCCGGCGAGACCAGTCGGCCACCTCGTCGTAGACCTGCGCGCGGGGCGGAAAGCGGTACTTCGGGTGGCCGAAGGTCGACTCGATGATGAGCGTCTCGCAGCTCAGCACCGGAGCGGCCTGGGCAGTGAGCGCAGGCTCGAGTGAGACGTCGCCGGTGTAGACGAGTCGATGCCCGTCAGAGCGGGTGACCCGAATCTGGGCCGAGCCGAATACGTGCCCGGCCGAGAAACACTCGAGGTGCAGGTCTTCGTGCCCGAGCGTCTCCCCGTAGCGAAACGGGGTGGTGGCCTCGAGCGGCCCCAGCCGGTGCGCCATCAAGGCGAGGGTCTCGGGCGTGGCGATCACCCGCGCATGTCGGGCGATGTGATCGGAGTGCGCGTGACTGACGAAGGCGACGGGCGACTTGGTGCGCGCGTCGAACCACAGCGGAGTGCCCTGCAGCACGAGCCCCCCGCGGCGAAGTTCGACCGGCATTCCCTCTCAGTACGCGAGAGCTGGCTGTGGAGCGACCACGCCCGTCCGAGAAGCAGGACCCGCTCGGGCAGGTCGACCACAGAGTCTCGGGGGCTTACGGCTGGCCCGCCGCCTGCTCAGGAGTCGTCACGTCGGGCGGTAACAAGGGGTTGGTTTTGGGCGGGCCCGATGGTCGTAGACGCGAGGGAGTTGGGTGGGGGCCCAACTCCTTCGCGTCTCCCTTTTGAGGGAGGCGATTAGAATGTTGGTCATGCA
>JAYTAT010000874.1:0-2844 GCA_043737315.1 Archangium sp. | reverse complement strand
CTTTGCTGGTGATGTTGCCGACGTTGGCCAGCAGGTTGTCCTCGGTCAGCCCCTCAGGGTACGAGAAGAGCGCGAAGTCCTGCCCGTCACGGAAGGCGGCCTCGGCATAGAGATCGAACGGGCCGACCGCAGTGCTCACGTCGAGCGCGTACCGCTGGCGCCGGCCTTCTTGCCACACGCCGCCGATGCCGATCTCGGCGGGGCCGATCACGAACTCGCCGCGCACCGCGCCGCCGAGCTGGTTGAGCTTGAGCCCGCTGCTGGTCACGTTCACGCCGTCGAGCAATCCGTAGGCGTAGAAGTTCCACCCCAATGACTCGACCGGCACGTGCACCTTCACCGCGTTGACGCCGAGACGAACGTCGAACGGGTTGAACGCATCGCGAGGCCGCGAGTTGAGGAAGTCGGTGGGGTACCAGATGCGCGAGACGCCCCAGCGGATCTTCTGGCGGCCGATGGTGAGGTACACCTTTCGCGCGATGTCGAAGCGCAGCCAGAGTTGATCGAGAAACACCGACGGATTCGCGCGGGTCGAAGGCGTCAAACCCACGAAGGTGCCCGTGCCCTGCGCGGCGTTCATGGTGTTCGTGCTGCTCGCGCCATCACCCGTGGGGAAGGTCGGGTCGAACTGCAGACGGCCGTTCACGAAGGCTCGCAGGCGATCGTTGGGGCGGCCATCGAGATACACGTCGAGGATCGTCGGCGCCGAGAGCGAACCCTCGAGGAAGGGCCGGGTCTCCTGGAAATACCCCTGCGCAAACATCAACAGCGAGCCGCCGATCTTGAGGGGGTCAGAGACGGCCTCGGCCGTGTCGAACTTCGAGATCAACGGGCCCGAACCGAGCTGATCGCTGTCGCGGTCGAGGCCACCGTCGGTTTTCTCCAGCACCGGCTCGCCGCCGAAGACCGACCCCTCGTCGGGCCGCACCACGCCGGCATCGGAGCCCGCGGGCGTCTCGGACGGATCGCCGAACATGTCTGCTTCGTTCGGTCGGGCTTCGGCCTGTGTCAAGAGCAGCGCTGTGGCGACGAGAAGAGGGTTCATGGCGGTTTTGGTTCAGCGCTTCAGCGGCTCTTGGATTCCAGCCACGCCTTGGTGAACATGTTCTGGTCGAGCTTCGAGAGATCGATGGTCTTCATCAGCACCAAGGTGGAGTTCGACTTCTCCACCTCGTCGAAGAAGCGCATCTCGCCGGGGAACCACACGTCAGCCTTCTTCGACTCGGAGAAGAGCTTCTGCCACTTCGGGTAGTACGCCGTGCGCATCAGGCGGCCCGAGAGCGCGAACTCCTGCCGCTTGAGGATGTTGTGGTTGACCTTGTCGATCCACAACTTGACCACCGGGTACGCCACGTCGACGCCGTCTTTGACCTTGAGCTCGAGCTTCACAGTCTCGAACTTGCCGAGCTTCTCTTCACCCTCGAACTTCGGCTCGAACTCTTCGGCCAGGCGCGACTCATCGAAGTCGCTTCGGCGCGAGTTGGTGCCGCCGATGCGCTCACGCTCAGTGGCGCGCTCCCACTTGCCGGTGCCCGGGTCGTAGCTCCACAGGTTCTTCTCGAGGCGCAGGTAGCCCTTGCCCTCTTCGCTCTTGGGCTTGGTGAAGAGCAGCATCAGCTTGTCGTCGCTGTCGCGGCGGAAGATCATCAGCTCGCGCACCACGTCGGCTTTGTCTTTTTCCTTCTGCTCCAGGTAGGCGAGCGCCTTGTAGTCGCCGCCGTTGCGCTGGCGATCGTCGAGCTCGACGAGCAGCTTGTGCATCTCGTCTTTCGTCAGGTCCTCGGCCAGTGCCGGCCCGGCAAGCGTGAGTGACAGCGTCAACAGCAGCGCGTTTCGCATGATTTTTTACCCGACGTGAGACATCGCCGTGATCGGCTTGAGCCGGGCGGCGAGGAAGGAGGGAATGATCGAAATGAGGGTGATGACCACGGTGATGAAGCCGACCGAGAAGAGCACCCAGAAGAGGGTGGGCGAGATGACCAGGCGCTCAGAGAAAAAGACGAACTGCCAGCTCTGAGGCAGCGCGATGCGCGCGCGGGTGAGGGTGACCGAGAGCAGCACCCCCAGCAGCCCACCGAACACCGTGCTCAGCACGCCCAGCAGGCTACCCTCGGCCACGAACATCGCCAGCACCGCGTGCCGCTGCATGCCCACCGCGCGCAGGGTGCCAATCTCGCGGGTGCGTTCGCGAATGCTGATCCACATCACGTTCATGATCCCCACCCCGATGATCGCCATCAAGACGACGATCACGATGGTGGCAAGCGCGCTCAGGGCCGTGACGATCCACTGCACGAAGCTGGTCTCGTCTTCCCAGTTGGTGACGTCGAGCTTCTGCCCTGTCCAGTTCTCGCGGTTCACCGAGTCGAACTTGGCGAAGTAGGGCCGGGGATCGGGGTCGAGCAGCTCGAAGCCTGAAGCGGCGAGCACCCGGCGCAGCCGCTCTTGCACCGGCTTCACCTGATCGATGTCTTTCAAGTACAACTGGAGCGCGCCCGTCGACTCGTCGTTGAGCTGGTACAGCTGGCGCAACCCCTGGTCGTTCATGAAGGTGTTCCAGCTCGAGAGCATGCCGATGTCGGCGGCGATGGCGACCAGGATGACGTCGACCGTGTTGCTGGTGCCGCGAAACGTCGGCGCGACGATGGTCATGGTGTCGCCCACCTTCACGCCCAGCTTCTTGGCCTGCGCCTCGAAGATCAGCATGCCGTTGGGCTTCATCAGATCGTCGAGCTTGCCCTCTTTGATCTGCACCACCTGGCGAAAGCCGGGCTCGTTCGTGATGTCGATGCCGCCGATGCCCACCTGCTGCGTGCCCGATTCACTCACCAGCTTTGCCCAGCC
>JAYTAT010000873.1:0-7092 GCA_043737315.1 Archangium sp. | reverse complement strand
GCTGCTTTGGGGAAGTCCCCAAAGGCCAGCGTGAACGCACCTGTCTGTACTGCGGCTTCTCGTTCGACGTGGTCGCGCCGCTCAAGCCCCGCCGGCTTCGTTGACGTCGGGCGTTGCAGGCTGACCTCGGGGCTGAAACGCTGTCGGCCATGATTCGACAAGCGGTGGTGGTGGCGGTGTTGGGGTTGTCGGTGCTGGGCTGCGGAGTCGATCAGAAGCCCGACCCCTGCCTGGGTGTCAGCTGCGGCGCGGGCCGCTGCGCGGTGGTGGGCGAGAGTGCTGCCTGTCTGTGCAATCAGGGTTTCGTGAGCGTCGGCTTGAGCTGCGCCGCGACTGCCGCCTTTGATCCGTGCGCCTCGAACCCGTGCGCCAACCTCAGCAACGCTCTGTGCCAGGTGAACGCGGGCCAGGTGTCTTGCGTGTGCCCGACGAGCCGGGTGGAAGTGAACGGCTCGTGTGTGCTGCGCACAGCCTGTCTGCCCAACCCCTGTCAGAAAGTGCATCGCACGACCTGCGAAGTGGTGGGGGGCGTCTCGAGCTGCCGCTGCGATCCCGGGTTCGCGCCCGAGGGCGATGGTTGTTCTGCAGCCCCGGTGTGGACCTGCGCCACGCAGCATGTCGACGGTGATTCTGCCGAGGCAGATGAGTGCCCAACCCTCGCCAAGCAACTGAGCATCGACCTCGAAGAACAGCGCACCATCTTCCCCGCGGGCGACCACGACTGGTTCGAGCTGGGCGTGACGCCAGGCCACCTGTTCTCGGTCACGGCCCATTCGACCTCTGTGCAGCTGCTGATCGAGGTCTTCGACGTGACGGGCGTGGCGTTGCTGGCCTCGGACAATCGAGGCGGCACGTCGGCCGAGGTGACGTTCGTGGCGCCCCCGAACCAGTCCGTGACGATGCGGGTGCGGGGCGTGCGCGCCTCGGAGACGGGCGGCTACTTCGTTCGCTATCGCGATCTGGGAGTCGACGACTACGCCAACACCGAAGCCGCAGCGATCACCCTGGTGCCAGGCGCGAACCCGTTCGCGGGCAGCTTGCAGTACGCGGGCGACCTCGACGTGGTGCGCCTCGAGATGCCCAGCCGCACCGCCATTCGCCTCTCGGTGGCTGACGGGGGACCCGACCTGCAGATCGAGGTGGCGCGCCCTGATGGTGGCGTACGGGTGCTCACCCCAGGCGAAGTCACCAGCATCACCACGCCGGGCGTCGAGCTGCTGACGGTGACGGCGCGGGCACGCAACCGGCGCACCCAGGGCGAGTTCAGCCTCTCCTTCGAAGATCTCGGCCTCGACGATCACGCTGATGAAGCGGCCTTCGGCACGCCCATCTCAGCCAACAACCAGCCGGTGCCCGGCCGCTTCGAGCGTCAAGAAGACATGGATTGTTTCAGCGTGGCGCAGCTGCCTGACCGCATCTACCGCGCACGCTGGGTGGGCACGAACTTCGCCCCGCGTGTCTCCGTGGTGAACCCGGGCGGGCAGGTGTTGACCTCGACCTCGTACTACTCGGCCACGGGCCTGGTCTGGCAGGCCACGCAGTCGCTGCCCGCCGCCGTACGTCTGCAGAACGGGTATTCGAGCTCGTTGGCCTCGTACTCCTTCGCGGTCGAAGACCTGGGCCCCGACGATCACAGCAACACGGTGAGCAACGCCACGGCTGCAGCCTACGGCGTGCCCGTCGTGGGCCGGCTCGAGCTCCCGGATGACGTCGACACCTTCTCGTTCACCGGCACGGTGGGGCGGATCATTCAGGTCACGGCGGCGTTGACGGCGGGCACCCAGAATCAGTCCATCCACCTGAGGGTTTTGAGCCCCCAGGGCACGGTGCTGGCCGAAGGCGACAACACCGTGGGAGCGCAGCTCGCCGCGGCCGGGCTCTACAAAGTGCAGGTTGAGCGGCGGGGCTCTTCGTACGCGGACGATCTCGTCGGGTACACCCTCACCGTCACCGATCAGGGCGTCGACGATCACGCCGGCACCTCGACCGGGGCCACCGCGCTCACCCTGGGCACGCCTGTCGCGGGTACCCTGCAGTACGAAGCCGATGTCGACGCGTTCGCGTTCACCGGCCTCGCCGATCACGTTTACCAGGTGAGCTGTACCCGGGGCTCTGGCGCCTGCAGCGTCACGGTGAAAGACGCGGTGGGGCAGGTGGTCGTGAACAGCAACAGCACCACGCCCATTTTTCTTGCGCTCTTTGGCCAGCGCTTCGTGGTCGAAGTGAGCAACAGCTACTCCTCTTCGACGGTGGTGGGCGCCTTCTCACTGACGGTCAACGATCTGGGGCTCGAGGACCACGGCGGCACCATCACCACGGCCACCCCGGTCACGGTGGGCACGGCCATGCCCGGAAGCCTCGGCTTCGCCAACGACGTCGATGCGTTCTCCTTCACCGCGGTCGCGGGCAACATCTACGCGACGAACCTCACGCCTGCCGGGAACGTGCGTGTCGAAGTGCGCGACCCGAGCAACAATCTGGTGGCGTCGTCTTCCTACAGTTCGGTCCTCTCGTTCCGCACTCCGACGGCGGGCACCTACTTCATCCTGCTCTCGAACTACTCGGCGAGCGCGGGGTACTCCCTGACGGTCACTGACCGGGGCGTCGACGATCACCCGAACACCGCGGCGGGCGCGACCGCGCTGACGCTGGGAACGTCGCAGAGCGGCGAGATTCAGTATCAGGGCGACGTCGACTTCTTCTCAGTGCCGGTCGTCGCGGGGCGCCACCACCTGGTGACCTGCACAGGTGCGGGCAACAACTCGTGCAGCGTGACGGTGCAGACCACCTCAGGCACCACCCTCGCGAGCAGCTCTTCGGCATCGGTCGCCTTCAAGCCGCCTGCGGGCGTCAGCACGGTGAACATTCGGATCTCGCCCAGCTCTAGCTTCGAGGCCTTGCGCTACCAGTTGGTGGTGACCGATCTCGGGGCAGACGACCACGGTGATGTCAGAGCCGACGCGACCGCGCTGGTGATCAACGCGGCAGCCACGGCCGGGGCGATCGAGACGGGCACCGACACCGACGCGTTCACCATCACGGCGGCTGCAGGCGAAATCGTCACCCTCGACTGTGTGGTGACCTCTGGTTCTGCATGCGTGATGGCGATCACCTCACCCGCGGGAAGTACGATTGCCTCGACCTCGTCGGCCGTCACCACACGCACCGGCTTCCTGGCGTCGGGTGCAGGCTCGTACCTGGTGACGGTGCGCAGCAACTCGTACTCGAGTGGCAACACCGGCTCGTACACCCTGGCCGCCGCCCGGGGCAGCGACGACTTCACGGCGACCACGCCGTTCACGCGAGGCACACCGCGCACGGGATCGATCGACTACGTGGGCGACACCGACGTGTTCAGCATGGTGCTCACCCAGGGCGTAGCGGTGCAGATTCAGCTCAGTTCAGACTCACGAGCCCAGCTCACCGGCCCAAGCGGGGCCTACGTGACCGTCGTCTACGGGGGCAGCGCGAGGTCGTACGTGCCCACCACCACGGGCACGTTCCTCTTCAGTGTCTCCTCTGACTCCTATTACGGCACCCTGAGCAGCTACACGCTCACGGTGCAGTGAAGGGCCAGCTATAAAGGCCGATGTGTATCGGCTGACCGGGCGACTCGAGCAGAGCCAGCTGGCGGACTTGTTCCGCGGCGAGCGCGTCGAGGCCACCGAGCCGATCGTGCTCAAGCTGTTCCACCTCAAGACGTCCGACGCGGCGTACGCGAAGGTGGTGGCTGACATCGCGCGGCAGCTGCAGTCGGTGACGCATGGGGGTGTGGCGCGCGTGCTCGACGTGGGGATGATCGACGGGCACCTCGCCATCGTGCGGCAAGACACGGGCAAGTACACCCTGGGCCTCGCGCTGCAGCGGCTCAACACGCGCGAGGTGATGTTGCCGCCCGCGGTCGCGCTCGCGTTGGCCGTCGAGTTGTTGGAAGCGGTCGGTGCGGCCCACGAAGCAGGTGTGGTGCACAGCGCGCTGACCCCCGGGAACATTCTGCTGGGCGTCGATGGCCGGGTGTCGGTGGCCGACTTCGGGGCGCTCACGGCGCTGCAGGCGGCTCCCGTGCTCAAGAAGAGCTTCGGCGGGCGCGGCCGAGACAGCTACCGGGCCCCTGAGCAGGGTGGCGGTGAAGTGGCGACCATCGCAGGCGATCTCTACGCGCTCGGGGCGATCACCTACGAGCTGCTCACGCTTCACGAGGCGAGCACGGGCAACACGAACGTCAGCACCCGTTCCGACAGGCTTCCTCCTCCTTCCCGGTTGGTGCGGCGGCTTCACTCGCGCATCGATCCCATCATCATGCGCGCGCTGGAGAACGCGCCGAACCGCCGTCACCGTTCGTGCGCAGAGTTCGCCGAAGGCATTCGCGAGTTTCTCTCGGCGAGCGGTGGCATGCCGGGCCGCGACGACCTGAAGAAGTTCGTGGGCGAGCTCTTCCCCAACGAGGTGCAGATGTCGGCGGAGGGCCCGGTGCCCATCGAGCGCGCCTTCGAGCTGACCGACATCGCCGGCATCGGCGACGTTCAGGCCGACCCCATCGAAGCAGATGAGCGCCCGTCATTCTCTCGCGGGCGCGTCGATGACCGCACGCCGACCAGCGATGGTTTGCCGGTGTTCACAGGTGAGTTGCCGGCGATGGCCCAGACCCAGCCGCTGCAGCTCGAGGCGAAGACCCAGCCCGAGGTGATGGCGGCGACCAGACGCGCGGTCTCCGATTGGGAGGCGCCTCCGGGGGCGATGGCGCCGACCGCGGGGCAGACTGCGCAGGCTGCCTCGGTGGATCCGCTCAAGGGCCGCGTGCGGGTGCAGGAAGACTTCGCTGAAATTCCCGGTGCGCAAAAGCCAGCTCCGAAACCCCAGCCCCGCGAGAGGATCGCCAAGACGCTGATGACGTTCGCCATTCCCGGGCGGGTGCACGTCGATCGGAGCATTGGGCTTGCGGAGCAGGAGAAGAAGGGCCGCCGCACCGTGCGCGTGCTCAGCCTGCTCGGGGCCGTCGCGTTGATGGGCACCGTTTCGGGCACTGCCTACGCGTGGTTCAAGTCGCAGAATGATCCCCGGGGTGCGCTGCTGAGCTACCTGCCCGATCCCATCGAGCGACAGATCGCCCCTGACAACAAGCCGCTGCCCCCGGTGAGCAAGCCGCTCAAGCTCGCCGACTTCGACCAGCTGCACCCGGAAAAGGCGTTCGAGCCGGGTTCACCGGCCTCTGTGAAGAAGCTGACGTCGCCCGTGGTGCAAAAGCCGGCGCCACCCCCGATCGTGAAGACCAGCCCCGACTGCTACGACACCTCGCCCAGGGGCAAGGTGGGCTACCTCACCATCGGCGCCTCGGCGTCGGTGCGCGTTGAGATCGATGGCAAGCGGGTGTGCGTCAACGCGGCCAGGGTTCCCGTGGCAGTGGGCTCGCACAAGGTGAAGGTGACCGACGTGAAGTCGAAGCAGGAAGACGTATCGAACCTTCGGATCGAGGCGGGGAAGCTCGTGAAAATCACACCGGTGTTCCGTTCACGATGAGCACGCTCGAGAAGACGCGCATCTTCGTGGTCGAGGATCAGCCTCAGCTGCTCAAGAACCTGCTCAAGGTGCTCGCGCTCTTTCCAGAGCTCGAGGTGGTGGGTAGTTCGCAAGAAGGCGAAGACGGCGTGGAGCAGATGGTCAAGTTGCTGCCTGATCTCGTGCTGCTCGATCTCGAACTGCCGGGCATCGATGGCATCGAGGTGACCAGGCGGCTCAAGCGTCGTGCGCCCCGCGTCGAGGTGCTGATCCTCACGTCGTTCGACGATGAGCAGAAGGTGTACGAGGCGATTCAGGCGGGTGCATCGGGCTACCTGGTCAAGCGAGTGGGCCCCGACAAGATCCGGTCGGGTATTCACGACGTGATGGGCGGCGGCACGGTGCTCGAGGCGGTCATCGCCAAGCGGTTCTGGAATTATTTCCAGTCGGTGCAGGCGAAGAAGGCCGAGCCCGACAACACCTGGGGCCTCACGCCGCTCGAGTTCGACGTGCTCAAGTTCGTCGCGAAGGGTCTCTCGAACGCAGAGGTCGGCCGCGTGATGGAAATCGAGCGACGCACCGTGCGCACGCACTTGGGCCACATCTACCGGAAGATGGGCGTGAACTCACACGTCGACGCAGTGGTGCTGGCGCTCAAGGCAGGGATCGTCGAACTCTGAGGTGCGGCGGTTATGAGACGCGGGTGACCTTCCTCGAACGATTGCAAAGAGACGGGATCCGGAGGTCCGGCAGCGTGAGGTCGGGTTTTCGGTACTTCACCGCCGGCGGGAAGACGCTGACGGCAAAAGATGCGGGGCGCTGCCGCAAGCTGGTGCTTCCCCCCGCATGGACCGACGTTCGCATCGCCACCACTGATCGCGCGCACCTGCAAGCCGTGGGTCAGGATCAAGCGGGCCGGTGGCAATACCGCTACTCCTTGGCGTTTCGCGAGCGGCAGGATCAGCGCAAATACGACCGGGTGATCGCGTTTGCCGAGGCGCTGCCGAAGATGCGCGCGATGGTGAACCGAGACCTCCGGCGCCAGGGCGTGGGCCGCGAGAAGGTGATGGCGTGCATCATGAAAGTGCTCTCGACCTGCTTCATCCGGCCCGGCAGCGAACAGTACGCAGACGAAAACGGCAGTTATGGACTGGCGACGTTGCGCCGCAAGCACGTGACGGTGAAGGGCGACCTCGTTCACTTCGAGTTTCTGGGGAAGTCCTCGCAGCAGCAGGTGCGCGAGGTGCGTGATCGCCAGGTGGCGCGGATCATTCAAAAGTTGCTGGCGATGCCGGGCCACGAGGTCTTCAAGTTCCGCGATGAAGCGGGGGACGTGGTCGACGTGAAGCGCCAGCACATCAACGACTACATCAAAGAAGTGATGGGCGACCGTTTCAGCGCAAAAGATTTTCGCACGTGGGCCGGCACGTTGATCGCGGCCTGTGCGCTGGCCAGGGCGAGCGCCGCGGCTCAGGACGTGGCGCCCAGGAAGCAGATCGTCGCGGCGGTGAAAGAGGCTGCGTCGATTCTCGGGAACACGCCGGCGATCTGCCGCGCGTCGTACATCTACCCGTCGGTGCTCTCGAGCTTCGAGCG
>JAYTAT010000872.1:0-7101 GCA_043737315.1 Archangium sp. | reverse complement strand
TGGCGACGATCGTCTTCGTGCTGATGAACCTGGTGCTCTCGTTGATGGGGCAGCCCATCGAGGTGCGCATGCTGGTGTGGGCCTACGCGGCCGCGCAGATCTGCATGAGCTACAACCAGACCCTCGTCGCGCTGCTCCAGTCGGCGCGCACCATCGACGGGCTCTCGGCGCTCAACATCGTCGCGAAGCTGATGTGGGCCGCGGGCTTCATCGTCACCATGGTCTTCGAGCTGCCGCTGGTGGGCATTCCACTCTCGGTGCTGCTCGCTGAGTTGACCCGGCTGGTGGTCGGCTACGGGCTGGCGCGCAAGCACGTGAAGCTGCGGATGACGATCGATTGGAAGAAGGTCGCCCCGGTGCTGCGCACAGCGTTCCCGTTCTATGTGAACGCCGTCGCGCTGGTGATCGTCAACCGCTTCGACATCAGCGTGCTGCGCATGCGCAGCAGTGATCGCGAGATTGGTCTGTACAGCGCGGCCGCTGAGCTGGCGCAGATGACCTTCATGCTCGTGCCGATGCTCGGCGGCGTGGTGATGCCGCTGTTCGCGCGCATGCAGACGCGGGGGCAGGCCGAGTACCACGAGATGTTGCGGCGCACGCTCGAGCTCATCCTGGTGTTCGCTTTCCCCCCTTCATTGGCGATCGCCGCCGGGTCGGATGTCTGGGTGCGCCTGGTGCTCGGCGAGCCGTATGCTGCGTCGGCGTGGGCGCTGAGCATTCTGGGGCCGACCTTCTTGCTCACGTACACCGCGGTGGTGCTGGGCATCGCGCTCAATCTTGGCGGCGGCGAGTGGACGGTGACCGTCACCTCGTTGATGAGCATGGTGGTCAACCCGCTGCTGGTGCTGGGCCTCGTCGAGCTCTCCTTGAGTTGGGGGCCGGGCGGCGCCGGAGCGGCCTGCGCGATCGCCGCCGTGGCCACCGAGGCGATGGTGGTGGCCATCATGTTCTACCGGCTCAGGGGCGTGGCCTTCGATGGCCGGCTCGCCAGGATGGTGGTCAAGACCGTGCTGGCGTGTGGGGTGGTGATGGCGCTCGATCGGCTCGTGCTGCACGACCTGGGGCCGGTGCGGTTGCTCATCGATGCCCTGGTGTACGTGGGGCTGGTGCTGGCCAGCGGCGCGGTGTCGGTGGGCGAGTCAATGAACCTCGTGAAGACCATGCGGGCCAATCGCCGCGCCGGCTGACTGGGAGAACCCATGCAAGTAGGTCGTGCGGTGAATCGACCTCTTCGGCCAGAAGCTGGGCATCCTCGTGAGCGACCGCAAAAACGGCGTTGAATTTCCAGGCCATGGAGAAGCGGCAAGTGTGCTGGCGCACCTGTTGCGGAAAGCCATCTCCTTCTCCGAGCGCGACGGGCCTTCGGGAGCCATCGGGCGCGAGCTGCTCGACTCCATCGCCATCATCTTCGGGCACTGGAATGGCCTGAAAGACGGCACGCTGCGCCGCTCGCGAGTTCCGCGCGCCTGATGGCACCGGTGCGCCTGCGCGTCGAGGCGTTGCTCGAGCGGGCCGCGAACTCGAAGCTGCCGCACGTTTCGGGCTCGTGCGCGGACATGCTCGAGCACCGCGCGGCGCTGTAGACCTTCGTCGACCAGGAGGGCGTCGAGCCGACCAACAACCACACTGAGCGCGAGTTGCTGGATGCCGTGGGGGCTTGGCGGCCGCTTGCGGCGTTGATGACGCCCTGTTCGAAAAGGGGGTCGATGCCGAGCGCGACTTCTGACCCGCCGTTCAGGTCTTGACGCGATGGGTCGCCCCGCTTAGGAATGCCGTCTTTCGTCTGGCTTTCCAAAGGACTCACCATGGCTCGCGTAACCGTCGAAGACGCCCTCCCCCACGTCGACAACCGCTTCGCCCTCGTGCTGCTCGCGAGCAAGCGCGCTCGTCAGCTCATGGCCGGCGCCCGCCCCCTCGTGGAGCACTCGAAGAACAAGCCCTGCGTGCTCGCGATTCGTGAGATCGCCACGGGCCACGTGAAGTTCGACCGTGACGTTCGTGAAGCGCTGATGGGCAAGTTCAACGCCCCTGCCGCTCAGAGCTGAGCTTCGACTCTGGCCGCACCGGCCCTGTTCCTCTCTCGAGGGACAGGGCTTTTTCGTGCGCCCCGCCTCAACTCTGAGACTTCCGCGCGCGAATGAGCGCCTCGTAGCTGCGCGTCACGCTCTGCGAGAGAATCAAGAGTTCTCCGACGTCGGGCGGCGTGAGCTTGTCGGGCCCGTGATCCACATAGAGCAGGTGCACCAGCTTGCCGCGCACCAGCAACGGCAGGATCACCGCGGTCTGCGGGTACCCGCCCCCAAGCAGCTCGTAGAACACCGCCATGCCTGGGGTGCGCTTCATCGGCCCGATGAAGTGCGACTTCAGATCGCGCACCAGCGTGAACGTGTTGGCCTCGCGCAGCGTGACGCCGATGCGCCGCACCGCACGAACCGTGACGCCCTTCCCCATGCCCTTCCACCCGGTGACCAGGTCGCCCTGCACGTTGAGCAGCAGGCTGCGGCGGAACTTGCTGCGCGCGAACTGCAGCACGGTCAGCGCGATGTCTTCACGGTTGTTGCTGGTCAGCAGCTGCTTCTGGGCTTCCGCGAACGTCAGCGGAGGCGCCTGCACCTCGGCGCTCACCCCGGTCGGATACGGGGCTGAAGGCAGCGGGGCTGCGACCGCGGGCGCCACTTCCTCCTCGATGAGCGCGCCGTCGATGATCTCCTCCTCATCGCCCTGGTCGACCGCCTTCGCGTAGAGCTTGGCGAAGTCATCTTCGTTGATGAGCTCGGCGTCATTGAGGTTGGGCGCTTCGTCTTTCTTCTTCGAAGGCCGCAGCGCGTGCACGTCGATGGGCCGCATCGGGCGGAACGCCTTGCAGTGCGCGCGCAGCAACTGGTTCATGCGGAACTCGGGGATGACCACCGTCACGACCCGCTTGCCCGCCTTGAAACCCAGCGCGTCGGTCGCCTTGATCTGGGCGGGCCCGAGCACGGCCACCGTGATGCGCGTCGCATCGATGCGCATGGGGAGCACGTCTTCGTCGTCGTAGAACTGCCGGCTCACCAGCGCGAACGCGGTGGGATCGGGAACCATCTCGCCAGAGGCAAACGGCAGGGCGTGCTGCTTGCCGAGCGTGCGCGCGAGATCTGCTTCTTTCACGAACCCGAGCTCGACCAGGTTGGTGCCCAGCCGCCCGCCGTGCACCACCTGTGTCTCGAGGGCCTCCTCGAGCTGGTCCGGTTGGACCAGCCTCTCAGCCAGGAGCAGTTCACCCAGTCGCGGCACGCCGACTTTCTATTCCCGGCCCGTCGCCAACGCTACGGCATCGAAGGGGCGTCGTCGGGGTGGTGCGAGAGCCCGACCAGATTGCCTTCGGGATCGCGCACGTAGAGGGTCCACCCGGTCTCCCGTTCAATGGGGAGCCCGCGCCGGCCAAACTCTTCCACGATGCTGCGTCGCTGCGACGCCTCGATGCGCAGCGCGACCATCGAGTAGCCGAGCGTGCCTGAAGCACCGGCCTCGGCGCCTTCGATGGCGATGAAGCCGCCCGGGGTCTGCGACTTTTCCTGCCCGGTGCGGGTGCCGACCCAGATGCTGCGCAACGAGCCGTCGGGGCGATGAAAGCGCGAGAGCTCGGGCAGCTGGAGCAGCTCTGTGTAGAAGGCCGCGACGCGCGCGACGTCACGAACCTGCACCGCCACGTGATGAAAACCCAGAATCATTCTCCCTCTCCCTGCGAAGCGGGGTGAGGGGCCGACCTGCGTCTGCGCAAAAAGGCCAGCCCCGCGAGCACCAACGCCGACACCTCAACCTGCGAACAACCACAGCCGGTGGCGGGCGACCCCACCGCAGGTTGAATCGAGACCACGTAGCCACGCAACGAAGCCGCCGGCTGAATGCTGGGCGAAGAGAGCAAGCGAGAACGAACGCTGAGCCGAATCGTCGAGACACCCGCCGCAGGCACCGAGATGCCCTCGACCACCGGGCCCTCAATCGTCGAACGCGCCGTGGCCCTGAGCCCGTCGACGAGGATCGAGTCGAGAATCAAAGTCCCCCCACTCGCGGGCAACGCGACCGAAAGGCCATCGACCGCGCATGCGGTGGTGTTGAGAAGCATCACGTCGAGCACCACCGTTTCTTCTTCGCGGCGAAGTGGAGGCCTGGCCTTCACGCTCACTTCGATGAAGGGCAGCACGCCCAGCTCAATCTGGCGCGTGGCGCTCGCGCTGTTGCCGGCGCCCGCGTCGGCGGTCCACTCGAGCGCGACCTGTTCACCGACCACCGAGAAGTCGAGCGCTTCGGATTGCAGCTCGAGCGTGTCGCCGGTTCCCGAGGTGACCGTCAGGGCGGGCCCGCTCACGGCGCGCCAGGAGAACGAAGACGCAGCGCAGGTATTGGGCGCGCGCAGCAGCGTCACCGAAGCGCGCGCGCCCACCCCGCAACTCACGTCGAGGCGATCGCTCGACAAGGCGCCGATGCCCGCCGGAGTGAAGGGCAGCGTCACCGCCCCCTGATCGCTCGCGCCGGTGGGAACACCGTTTTCCAGGAGTTGCGCGACCACGTCGTAGGTCGCTCCTGAGCACCCGCCGGGAATGGGCAAATTCCAGCCGCCATCTTTCACCGCGAAGTCACCCCGAGCCACCGGCATACCCGCGCTCGACACCGTCACGCGGGCGACCGCCGCGCGTTCATCGAGGCAGCCCGCATCGACCTCGAGCAGCCCGAAGAGCACGCCCGCATCGCCTTGCACGCCGATCGAGAACGCGGTGGATGCAGCGAGCGGAGCGATGGGATCGACGTCGACCACCAGCGTGCCCGCATCAGACGTGCGCCCTGAGGGATCGCCCCACACCCGCCGAACCGCGCTGGCATTTACCCGGGTGGGCACCACCGCGCAGGCGGGCGCGATGACGGTCAGGCCACCGTCGAACTCCACGACGCGCGTGGCGCCGGCATCGATGGTCCACTCGAGGATCGTGCCCGGGAAGTCACGGCTCGCGCTGCACACGTGCCCGACGTCGACCGTGCGGTAGTCGGCCTGGGTACCACTGGGCTGCCTTGCGGGGCTCACGAAGTCGGGTGCGTTGGGCGCGCCCCACGGTGTGACCGTGACCACGTCGATCACCGAGGTCGTCGGGGGCGCGGCGCTCGACCAGGTGGCGGTGACGGTGACGGCTCGCTGGCCACCGTCTGAATTGCACTCGGTCGCAGGCGGTGTCCACGTGAAGGAGAGACCCGCGCCCGTCTGGCCGTTCGCCGTCGACCACGAGAGCGTGGCGGGCGCACAGCCACCATCGATGAAGGCGTTGAACGTGACCGCGGGGCCACCGGCCTGCGCGACCTGCGCGCTCACGTTCGTCTGCAGCGCGCCCCGACCGATCACGGTCAGCGGCACCTGAAGCGTCCGATCGTGCTCGAGCAACCCATCCGTCACGGTGAGGCCGAGCGTGAGGGGAACGCAGCCGATCGCAGGTGCGGTGAAGTCGATCTGCGTTCCGTTTGCGATGCCCGCCACGGCCGTGAGCACACCCGCATCGCTCGACCAGCTGACGAACACGGGGTCGCCATCGCCATCGCCTGCGTCGGCGATGAGGCGAATCGTCTGCCCCACGTCGACCGGTGCGGTGAGCAGGGCCACACCCGGAGCGACCGCGTTCTCCCAGAACCAGATCACGCCCGCGTCACTCGCCGCGGCGCAGTACCGATCGTCGATGCAGTTGACCCGATCGAGCCCGGTCGGCGCGGGGCGCGCGACCCAGGTCTCAGCGGGGCGCGAGGGATCGGGAATCGGCGAGAGGACGACGCCCGTGGCCGTGGTCGCCATGCCGATCGCCCCGCCGATGCCCACGAAACGTGGAGAAAGACCCGGGGGCATCGTCGGCGTGAAGACGACCGGCGCGCGGTAGTCGCGAATCAGCTGCAACGAACTGGTGGTGACGCCCAGAAGCGCGGGCCCACCTGCCAACGGGAAAGGCGCGGCATCCCGCCAGCCCGTGGTGCCCGCGATGGCGAGGTTGGGTGGAGCGCCCGCGTCGACGCTCACGCGAAGACCGAAGCCACTGTTCAACGCCGCGTAATCGAGACCTCCGATACGGGCGGTCTGAAGCGAGCGCGAGGCCGAGCTCAACGCAGAGAGGCCCAGCGCAGACCACCCCGGCCCCCCGCCCGGCCCTGCCCAGAAGGTGTCGTTGCTGGTGTTGGTGACCACGGCGATGCCCAGCGGTGCGCCGGTGACGATCCGAAAGCTGCGCCAGGTGCCAGCGCCCAAAGGAGTCGCGGTGCCGCAGCCAGGTGAAGGCGTGATGACACCACCCGGAGTCAGACCCAGCAGACAGTTGGCTCCGAAGTAACCCGCGCCCACGAAACCGCCCGCAAGCGAGTTGAGCGTGGTCACGCCTGCATCGGTCACCTGAAACGCGACGGCACCGCTGCTGGCAGAGGTCGCGAGCACCACGCCCGCATCGACCACCTGCACGTCGCTGACAGGGGTCGTCACGGTGCCGGCCTCTCGCCAGCCCGCGAGCGCGAGCATCGGCAGCAGCACCAGCATCGCGCCCCACTTTTTCATCAGTAGCTGATCTCCGTGCGCAGGTAGACGCGATCTCGCGACGCGGTCGCCCCCGTGTCCAGCCCGGTCCCCGTAAATCCAAAGGCGTTGTAACCGCCGCCCACGAAGAAGCGGTGGTCGAAGCGGTATCCCGCCTCCGCGCGCAGCGACGCCCACGAGCCGCCATCGGGTGCGACTGAACGAACGATCGCTTCACCGGCGAGCTCCAGGCCTTCCCAGATGCGCACGCAGGGTCTGACCGAAGCCGCGAGAATCGGGCCGACCGTGGTGAGCGCGAGGTGGCCGCCTGCGCCGATCGCGAAACGATCTCCCAACCGAATCGTGGGCAGCAACGAGATCACGTGCACGCGCGTGTCGACCGAGGCCGTCAAGTTCTGCTGATACGCGTACCGCGCCAGCAGTGCACCGCGCGCAAAGCGAAAGGCCACCGAGCCCGTGGCATCGACGGTGCGACCGACCAGCGCGTCGTTCTTCGTCGAGTGCGTCCACAACGCGCGCGCGGTGATCGAGAGATCGCGATGGGCCCGCCACTCGCCGCCACCCGA
>JAYTAT010000871.1:0-7102 GCA_043737315.1 Archangium sp. | reverse complement strand
GTCTGGGGGGAGCGTCGACCTATACCTGTGCCTCAACGCGGCGCGCGAGCCTCAATTCAAACCACCGCCCTTCAGCGGGGCTTGAGCGGTGACGCCATGCCCGGAATGGGAGGCAGCTTGCTGGGCGTGGCACCGGGGCTGCTCACCTGGCTCAGCTGCAGCGGCATGGTGAGCGCCTTGACCGAATACGGCACGATCGGCACATCGATGCCCTTCAAGATCACCGCTTCGTTGGGCTCGTGAATCACCCCGGGGCCTGCGCGCATGAGGGTGTCGCTGGTCACCAGCACCTGGCCGGTCTGCGCGATGCCGCACAGCCGCGCGGCGAGGTTCACCGTGGCGCCGATGGCCGTGTAGTCGAGCCGGCGCGCCGCGCCGATGGCGCCGACGACCGCGGGCCCGGTGTTGATCCCCACGCCCACTTCCAGCGGCACGCCTTTGACCGTGATCTTTGCGGCGCGCTGAACGATCTCAAGCGCCGCGGCGATCGCCTTGCGGGCGCCGTCTTCACGTTGATCGACCGCGCCCCACAGGGCCATCACGCAGTCGCCGATGAACTTGTCGACCACGCCGCCGTTCTTTTCCACCGCGTCGACGGCCTCTCCGAAGAAGGCGTTCAAGAAGCGAACGATCTCTTCAGGCGGCATCTGGCCCGACATGGTGGTGAACCCGCGAATGTCGGCGAACAGCACCGTCACCTCGGCGTTCTGGCCCGCCATGTTCACCTTCATGCGGCCCGAGAGCACCTCTTCGACGGCGGCGGCGCTCAAGAACCGCGAGAGGCTGGCGCGCGTCTCGACTTCCTTCTGGACCTGGGCAACCAGCGCGGCGTTGTCGAGGAGGATCGAGGCTTGCGCGGCCACCGCGTCGAGCAGCGGCAGGTCGTCTTCGGTGAACGCGGCGCTCATCGAGACCGACTCGACGTAGAGAATGCCGATGGTGCCCGAGCGGGTGCGCAACGGCATCGCCATCACGCTCTTGATGCCGCGAATCATCACGCTCTTGCTGCGATCAAAACGTTGGTCGAGCAGCGCGTTGTTGGTGAGCAGGCCGTTGGTCGAGATGAGCGCGGTGTCGATGATGGTGCGCGGCACCTCGACCACGTGATCGCCGTTGCGTGACTTGCTGGCGTACCGGCCCGAGGTCAACCACACCGCTGCGCCGTCGGCGTTGAGCAGCTCGAACACCACCGAGAGGATGCGATCGACCATCGCCTCGACGGTGCGCTCGAGTGAGACGCGGCGGTGGAACTCCTGGGCGATGCGGTAGCGGGCGTTCTCCCGCCGCAACGTGGCGATGGTGAGCGCCTCGAGGTTGACCATCACCGTCTTGCCTTCGGTCGACTCCGAAGGCGGCGGTGAATCGTCGAGCACCGAGGCGCCCATCTCGGCATCGACCTGAATGTTGGGCTTGGCGATGTTGGTGCCGGTCTGCTCGCGGCCCTCGTCGTCGTAGGTCTCGCTGGGCTTCTGCACGGGCGGCAGCGGCGGCCCCGCGCCGTTGGCAGTGACCTCCTTGAAGGCGTCGACCTGCCGGTAGTACGCGCGGCGGATCAAGGCAGAGACGCCGCCAGCGGTGGCCACGTAGACCACGATGCTCTTGGCGCCCACGATCTGCCGCAGCTCGGGCTCGAGGCTGGCAGACAGCGGCACCGAGGCGACGACGTGCAGCTCCATCTTGGCGGCGTCCCAGTGAATGGGGCACATGCGCAGCCGCTCAGCGCTCCGCACGCCCGCGCGCTCGAGCAGCCCTTCGTCGAGGCGGATGTTCTTGAGCTTCTCTGCCTTCACGAAGCGCGTCGAATAGAGCTCGGCGAAGATGCGAAGGTAGTCGCCCTCTTTCACCACCCCCAGCCGCAGCAGTGCATCAGAGAGCAGCCCGCCCGATTCCTTCACGTGAGCGCGCGCGCGTTCGAGACCGATGGAGTCCAACAGCCCGCTCGCCCTCAGAGGGTTCACGATGACCGCATCGGATTCCGGGGCAATGGTCACGGCCCGTGAACTCTATGCCAGGTTGCTCAAAGTCGTCAGCGCGAGACTCGGTCAATGTGCAGACGGAGTTTTTGCGAGGCCACCGGGAGCTGGTTTGGCAACCGCCAGAACTGCCCGCCCGCCGCCAGCGCCACCACCTCGTAGTCTCCAGCCGGGGGGGCCCCGAAGGGCTGAATACCGGCCCCGCCGTCTTCGGTAGGTCCCAGCGCTTGAGCCACGGGCACCATCACCACCTGCAGGCGGTTGGCAGTGACCGTGGTGTCGAGCCGGCCTTCCAGGGTGCGCAGAAAAGGTGAGGGGTCGAAGACCAGCGGGATGATCACGGTGGTTTTGGGGGCGAGCTGCCCCGGCCGTGGCAGCCACCGCAGGAACAGCTGAAGGGAGAGATCGGGGGTGCCGTCGCCGTCGGCGTCGTCGGGGCGCAGGTCGCCGTCGACGTCGAGCAGGCCGAAGGTGAAGCCCACCTTTTTCGGATCGAAGCGGCCCACCGGGTCTGCGAGCAGGGTCAACGGCGTGATCGCGTCGAGGGCGAAGTCGAGCACCACGTCGTCGTCGGCCTGGCCTTCGAGCGAGAAGGCGGGCGGCTCGGTGAAGACTGGCTTGTTCAGCTCGAGCGCGACGGTGGCCCCCCGGCCGGGTTGTGATTGGAAGTCGACGGGGTCGCTGACGCGATCACCGGCGGTGGGCTGGCTGAGCACGTCGATGGTGCCGTCGAAGTCGGAGTCGACGTCGAGAATGCCGAACAGCCTGTAGGGGGCGGGCTTGACGTTCGCGATCACGTAGCGGGGGTCGGACTCGAGGCGTTTCGCGCTGACGGCGGTGACTGCGCGCGGTTCGGCGGGCGCCCCCGGGGGGCCTTCTTGGGGGCGATAGAGGAAGACCCAGGCGTCGCCTGCGGCGGTGGTGGCGATGGGGCCTTGCACCGCGCCGGTGCGGTCGAGGACTTCGGGTTCGGTTGGTTCAGTGCAGGCGAGGAAAACGACCAGCGCGCACAGCCCGACAGCCCTCGGCCTCGCGGTGGAGAGGGAGGCCGTTTTCGTCTTCACGTCAGGCCAAGCAGCTCGCGCGCTTGCTGCGGCGTGGCCAGCTCGCGGCCCTTCGCCTTCGCCCGCTTCGCTGCCTCGGCCACCAGCTCGAAGTTGCCCTTCGCCAACACACCCTTCGAGACGTAGATGTTGTCTTCCAGGCCCACGCGCGCGTTGCCGCCCCGCTCTGCCGCCAGCTCGACGAACGGCAGCTGGTGCCGGCCCATGCCCGCGCAGGTCCACGATGAACCGGGGGGAATGTACGAGCGCATGAAGTCGAGACCTTCGGCCGTCGCCGCCAGCGCCCCACCGACCCCGAGCACGAAGTCGAAGTGCGCAGGCAGGGTGATGAAGCCTTCTTTCTCCAGCGCACGCGCCTCGTCGATCATGCCGACGTCGAAACACTCGAGCTCAGGCTTGATGCCCAGCGCCTTGATGCGCGTGGCGATGTCGCGAATGAGCGGGCGCGGGTTCCAGAACACGTCAGGCCCGAAGTTCACGGTGCCGGTGGACAGCGTGGCCATGTCGGGCCGGTCGGCGCCGGTGAGCTCGAGCCCGCCGCACCGTTCGTCGACGTTCATGCCGACCGCCCCACCCGTCGAGACCTGAATCAACACGTCACACTTCGCGCGGATCGCTCGAATCGCCGCGCGGAACAGCTCCGCATCCTGGCTCGGCTTTCCATCCGGCGTGCGCACGTGCAGGTGCACCATCGCAGCCCCCGCCTCCCGGCACTTCGCGGCATCTTCCGCGATCTCTTCAGCCGAGATCGGCAGGTACGGCGTCTGCTCACGCGTCGTCTCTGCGCCGACCATCGCGGCCGTGATCACCATCGGGTTCATGCGGACCTCCGCTGTTTGTCCTTCGGCGTGACACACGTGCCCGACGCGCGGCACACCACGATGGGCGGCTCGAGCACCTCAGCTGCCGAAGCACCGACCGTGGGCTGCGACCGGATCACCTTGCGCGCCTCGAAGGCCATCTTACGGCTGGTATTGCCGATGCCCGTGATGGTGCCTTCGGCCTCGATGTAGTCGCCGGCGTAGACGGGCGCGAGGAACTCCACCGCGTCGTACGCGCGAAAGAGACCTTCATCACCATCGAGGCGAATGAGCAGCTCGGTGGCCACGTCGCCGAACAGGCCCAGCATGCGCGCGCCATCGACCAGATCGCCGCCGTAGTGAGCGTCATGCGTGCCCATGCGCAACCGCAAGAGCACCTTCAAACCAACACCTGGGGCGTGCTCGCTCACGTGGGCTCTCCTTCGAAGTGCGTGCCCTTTGTCTCTTTGCCAAGCCGCTGCAGGACCTGGTGCGCCACGAAGTTCGCCACGTCAGACGGCTTGGTGCCGGGCCCGAAACCAGCATCGAAGCCGAGCTCGAGGGCCAGCTTGTGATCCACCCGCGGCCCCCCGAGCAGCAGCGTCATCTTGCCGACGATGCCTGCCGCCTTCGCCTGCTCGATGAAGGCGCGCGAGTTTTCTTTGTGCACGTCGCGTTGGGTGACCACCTGGCTGACCAGGATCGCGTCGGCCTTCTGCTCGATGGCGCGCTTGATGAGCTCGGCGTTGGGCACCTGCGACCCTAAGTTGTACGCCTCGAACCAGGGGTAACGCTCGAGGCCGTAGTCGCCCGCAAAGCCCTTCATGTTGAGGATCGCGTCGATGCCCACCGTGTGCGTGTCGGTGCCCGTGCAGGCGCCGAAGACCACGACCTTGCGCGCGATCTTCTGCTCGATGAACTCGTTGAGCTCGTAGAAACTGAGCTTCTTGATCACGATCTCGGGCGTATCGATCTCGTTGTAATCGATGATCACCGGCGAGCGCGCGTAGACCACGAAGAACGTGTACTGGTCGGCTGCGCGCTCGGCAGCGGCGACCTTCACGTCGGTCAGCCCGAGCTTCTTGCAATAAATCTGAGCGGCTTCCTTCGCCTTCTCCGAGGTGGCCACGGGGAGCGTGAAGGAGATCTGAATGATCCCGTCGTCGCGGCGATCGCCGTAAGCGCGGATCAAATGCTTTTCACGTGCAGGAGAGCTCATCGCATCACTTCCCGTAACCAATGGAGTCGAGCACCCGCTTCAAAATGGGCCCGAAACGTGAGCCTGCCGAGGTCTTCGAGGTCCACGTCATCACCCATTTCGTCTTGCCGTTGCAGCCGATCACCGTGGTGGTGGTGACCTTGTTGGCGTCGATCTTCGCCTCTTCACCCTCGCCCACGTAGTCAGTGGTGATCTTCCGTGAGGCTGGCTGCGCGCCCAGCGTGAGGGGCGAGAACCCCTGGGTGCCCAGCGCGTCGACCATCTGCTTCAAGCACGCCGATGCGGGCCGCTGAGGATCGACGGGATACGCGGTGACGGCGAGCTCGGCGCCCGACGAAGGATCAGCCCAGGTCAACGAGTTGGCATCGGGCTGCGTCTTGCCCCACTGCGAAGGCGCCTTGAACGTCAGGCCCAGCAACGAGTGCTTCCCCAGCGAATCAGCGCCGCCCAACGCGAGTGCCAGGGTCAGTGCGAGTGCGGTCATGGCTTCTCCATCAGCTCGAGGAACGGGTTGAAGTAATCAGGCGCCTTTTCCATGACGCCGTCGAGGCCCTTACCCCCGGTTTCGGCGCGTTTGACGTCTCCGAAGCGGCCTCGGCCGATCGCGGCCACCATGCCGTCGGCCTTCGCCTCGCGCAGCAGCTGAATGGCGTTGGCGAATACGAAGCGCGCGCGGTTGGCGATCTTGCCGTCTTCGCGCACCGTGAACTCCTGGTCGATGCCGCGCGCGGCCCTGTGAATGTACGCGGCGGCCTTGAGCGCGACGTACCGGTCGGCGAGCAGCGGCGTGTGCATCGCCTCGGTCATCATGCCCAGCAGCTGAATGCCCTGGTTGGTCCACACCGCGACGAGGTCAGCCATCACGTCGTACGCGTGGCTGAAGAAGATGTCGGTCTCCTTGTGCTTGGTGGGGGGCATGTACTTGAGCGGCGCATCGGGGAAACACCGCCGCACCAGCATCGCCTGCGAGAGCTCGAGCAGCAGCGTCTCGGGCTTGTGGGGGTCGATCTCGTATGAATGACCGATGCCCAGCTGCCAATCTTTCAGGCCGGCACGTTTGGCGAAACATTCGTTGATGAACTGGCTGGCGATCACCGTGTGTGCGGCGTCGAAGGCGTCGGCGGTGGTGATGTAGTTGTCTTCGCCGGTGTTGATGATGATGCCAGCCATCGCGCAGATGCGGCGCGAGAAGTACTGGTCGATGAAGGTGCGGCGCATGTTGATGTCGCGGAAAAGAATTCCGTACATCGCGTCGTTGAGGAGCATGTCGAGGCGCTCCCACGCGGCCATGAAGGCGATCTCAGACATGCACAGGCCTGAAGAATAGTTGGTCAGCTCGACGTAGCGCTTGAGCTTGCGGCTCTCGTCATCGAGCGCCTCGCGCATCACGCGGAAGTTTTCCTGCGTGGCGTAGGTGCCACCGTAACCCTCGGTGGTGGCGCCCTGGGGCACGTAGTCGAGCAACGACTGCGCGGTGGAGCGGATCACCGCGATCACGTCGGCCCCGGCCTGGGCCGCGGCGCGCGCCTGATCGACGTCGTCGAAGATGTTGCCGGTGGCGACGATCACGTACTTGTGCGGCGCCTCTGCCATGGGGAACTCGCGCTTGAGATCGTTGCGCTGGTTCACCCGGTTCTTGAGCTCTTCGACAGCCGCGCGCGCTTCGGCGCGAACTTCGTCACGCAGCTTTGCCTCGTCAGCGGGCGCGAGCGGCTTCAAGGTCTCCAGGGGCGCTGAGGTCAGCCGCTCCACCGCGTCGAGCGGGCTGCTGGCGCCCATGCGCAGCGCACGGCCGTACCAGTACGCCGCGCCCTTGTTGAGCACGCCGGCTTCTTTGAGGCGATCGCACATCAGGTTGACGAGGGGCGCGCCCAGATTGCCGACCCCATCGACGCCGAACCAGCGCAGCACCGTGCGCTCGACGGAGATGGTGGTGTTCTTCGAGATCAGGTCGAAGATCGGGTCGGTGATGTCGGAAGCGAGCTGCCTCGCCTCGGCGATCTGTTCGTTGGTGATGAAGAGGCCAGACATGCCCCACCTATACAT